>JALZIL010000238.1 GCA_030860305.1 Actinomycetota bacterium | reverse complement strand
TCACCGATCACTCAGGTCGATCCCAGCGATCCGCCGTTCATGCTGGTCCAGTCCGAGAATGAAAGCCTGCCGGTCGAGCAGACGCAGGTGATGGCCGACGCGTTGACCGCTGCCGGCGTCGCTCCCGAGGTGCTGATCGTCCCCGGAAGCGCGCACGCCACCGGTCTACTCGAGGACCCATCGGTGACCGACGCCGTACTGGCCTTTCTCGCCCGCACCCTCGGCTGAGCCGAGACGGAGCGGGTCGGAGCCGAGACGGAGCTGCTGCTGGGTCGGAGCCGAGACGAGCTGGGTCGGAGCTGATCGAGCCGAAACGGAGCTGGGTCGGGGCCGCGCGTACCCCAGTGTTGATGTTTGACACGGCCCAGTCGGGGCACCTATCCGGCGTGATGCTTGTTCATCCGCCGGGGGTGTATCGCGCCGAGGACGACACCGATCTCCTCATTGACGTGATGCGCCGGGGTGACTACGCCCTGGATCGGCGGGTGCTCGACATCGGCACCGGGAGCGGCGCGCTGGCCATCGCGGCCGCCAAGGCCGGTGCCGCCGCGGTGACCGCGATCGACCTGTCGCTACGGGCAGTTGCGGCGACCTGGCTGAACAGCCGGCTGCAGCGAGCCCTGGTCTCCGTACGGCGCGGGGACCTGTTCGCCCCGGTGGCCGGGCGGCGCTTCGACCTCGTTGTGGCCAATCCGCCGTACGTTCCCTCCGAAGGCAGCGTGTTGCCGCGCCACCGGATCGCCCGTTCCTGGGATGCCGGGCCGGACGGTCGAGCGCTGCTCGACCGGATCTGCGCCGATGTACCGGCCTTCCTCGCTGCGGGTGGTGATCTGCTGCTCGTACATTCCGAGTTGTCCGGTACCCAGCAGACCCTCGACGCGCTGGTAGCGGCGGGCCTTTCGGCTCGAGTGCTGGCCAAGGCGAACGTCCCGTTCGGCCCGGTCTTGAACGCGCGCGCGGCGATGCTCGAGGCCCGGGGGATGATTGACCCGGGACAGCGGATCGAGAAACTCGTGGTGGTGGGAGCGCGGCATGCCTGAGGTAGGACGCAGCGGCGGGCGCAGAGCCGAGCGGCCGCTCGAGATCGTGCTCACCGACGACGGCCCGATCCTCGTCCCCGGTCCAGTGGACATCGTGCTGCCGGACGGGAGCCGGATTCATTCCGACCGCCCGGTTACTGCGCTCTGCGTCTGCAGGCGGAGCCGCCGGCAGCCGTTCTGTGACACCAGTCATCGGTGCCGCGTCCGACTTGGTGACAGCAGCGAGGAGGAGGAGGCCCGTGCTCAGTCGCATCCCGCCGCGTCCCGTTGAGCCGCCACGCCTGCCGCAACCGCGGGGGCCGTTGTCGGCGGCGGTGATCGACGCCCTTCGCCGTGGACCCGTCGTGCTGCCCGTACCCGAGGATTGCGATCCGTACGGCGAGGATCTCCAGCTCGCGCTCTACTGCTGCTACGAGCTGCACTACCGCGGGTTCGCCGAGGTGCCCGACGATCGTGAGTGGGACCCGTCGCTGCTGACCGCGCGCTTGGCGATGGAGCGGCTGTTCCTGGCTGCGTTGCGGGCCGACGTACCTGGGGACGCCGACGAGGACGACGTCGATGCCGAGTTGGCCGCACTGCTGGTCGAGCCGATCGACGCCGCCGGGGTCTCGCACCACCTGCGCCGTGCGGGCGAGCTGTGGCAGATGCGCGAGTACGTCGCACTTCGCTCGCTCTACCACCTCAAGGAGGCTGATCCGCAGGCCTTTGTGATCGCCCGGTTGGAGGGCCCCGCGAAGGCCGCGATGGTCACGATCGAGCACGATGAGTACGGAGCCGGCGATCCAGACCGGATGCACGCCAGGCTCTTTGCCGACATGATGGAGGCTCTCGGGCTGTCCTCGGCGTACGGTCACTATCTCGATGCGGCGCCCGCGGAGGTACTGGCCGAGGTCAACCTGATGTCGATGTGTGGGCTGCACCGGGGGTTACGCGGCGCGTTGGTCGGCCAGTTCGCGACCGTCGAGTTGACATCCTCGCCGGGCTCGGACCGGCTGGTGAAGGCGATGCGCCGGTTGGACGCGCCCGCGGCGGCGGTCGAGTTCTACGCCGAACACGTCGAGGCCGACGCCGTACACGAGCAGCTTGTACGGCGCGGTGTGATCGCTCCGATGCTGGCCGCCGAGCCCGGCCTGGCCCGGGATGTGGTCTTCGGTATCCGGGCCAGTTCTCTGCTCGCCGACCGGCTTTCTGCCCTGCTGCTGCGGAGCTGGCCGGCCGGCCGTTCCGCGCTGCATCGTCCGCTCTCCGACGCGCCCGAGGAGGCGCCGGCGCTGGTGGGCTCGGGTGGGCCGACATGAGGTCGCTTCCGCCCGCGCACTTCCGTCGCCTTTGTGCGCATAACGGCGACCTTCCGGGCCGAATCGTGACCCTTGTGCGCACAACCGCGAGATTCCGGGCCGCAGGGTGACCATTGTGCGCATAACGGTGGGGAGTAGGGCTGCTGTGCTGGGCGGGGCCGTGGCGAGGAGCCGATGACGGCCGCGACTCGGCCGGTGGCGGTGGTGACCGGGGCGAGCCGGGGACTCGGCTTCCTGTTGGCCCGTGAGCTGGCCGATCAGGGCCACGACCTGGTGATCTGTGCCCGCTCCGCCGACGGGCTGGCGACCGCCGCCGCCGAATTGCGCGGTCGCGGCGGTCAGGTGGTCACCGTGGCTGCCGACGTCTCGGTGCGGGTGCAGGCAGAGGCGGTGGTGGCTGCGTCGAGCGAGCACTTCGGCCGGTTGGACGTACTGGTCGCCAACGCCGGGACGATCCAAGTGGGTCCGGCGGCGGCCATGCGGACGAGCGACTTCGCCGACGCGCTCGGGGTCATGTTCTGGGGAGTGCTCTACCCGACGATGGCCGCGCTGCCCTTGATGCGGGCTCGCGGGGCCGGCCGGATCCTGGTGATCACCTCGCTGGGCGGCAAGGTTCCGGCCCCGCATCTGCTGCCGTACACCGTCGCGAAGCACGCAGCTGTCGGGTTCGCCGAAGGGCTGCGGGTCGAGGCCGCTCGGCACGGCATCACGGTGACCACAGCCGTACCCGGGTTGATGCGCACCGGCTCGCCGCGCAATGCCCTCTTTACCGGGGATCGGGCGGCCGAGTACCGCTGGTTCAGCGTCGCCGACAGCCTGCCGCTGCTGTCGATGGACGCCGAGCGCGCCGCTGCGAAACTGATCCGGGCCACCCTGCGCGGCTCGCCGGA
>JALZIL010000237.1 GCA_030860305.1 Actinomycetota bacterium | reverse complement strand
CCAGAAACGGGACGCCGGCAAGAATCACGACGTAGGAGCCCACCACGATGAGCCGCTCCAGTCGCGACGCCATCCGACCGCTCGGAAAGGCCACGGCCAGATGGGCCACGAAGGCGATCGGCGCCAGCACCAGGACGAGTCCGATGGTGAAGACCGCCGCGTTGTCGCCGGCCCACAGCAGCACCCGTGACAAGAGCCAAGTCAGCCCGGCAACGGTCAGCAGGCCTCCGATGGAACTGTCTGGCCGTCGCGCCCAGGCAAGCAGGCCCGCCACCACGAACAAGACGCCTACGCCCAGTTCATAGGCCAGGCTCATGAATCGAAGCGGATCGCCGCGGATCGCCGATGGCAGGACTGCGGCGACCAGGCAGCCCACCGTGAGCGCCACGACTGCCGCTTGGAGCCGCCTCGTCATCCGACCGCTCCGAGCACACCGAGCAATGCCGGTCCGGACAACTCCGCCTTGGGGATGAAAGCTCTCGCCGGGCTGAGAGCAAGACGCGACCCGTAGTCCGCGGCACTTCGGCTGGACGTCAGGACGACGACGACGTCGGTACGGGCCTGCGCCAATCGCCGGGCCACGGCGAATCCGTCGAGATCGGGGAGCTGGATGTCCACCAGCACCAACTGGGGCGTAAGGGCAGCCACGGCGGACAGCCCGCTCTCGCCGTCGGCCGCTTCAGCCACCACGACGAAGCCAGCTTCTTCGAACATCCGTCGGGCCATCCGCCGGAAGCCGGCGTGATCGTCGACGATGACGACAGTCGCTGCCATGCGGTGATGCTCGCAGCCGTAGGGCGGCCTCACCACAGGGCTAACCCGGAGTCAGGGATAGCCCCGATGACCAACCTCCTTCCCATCCTTACCGTCCATGCCATGACGAATGAACAGGTCCTACACACCAGTGGGTCTCCAGTCGCCCGCACGTCCGCCATTGCCGTCGGCGCGATCCTCGGCGCCATCGCCGTCCTGCACGCGATGTGGGCCGCAGGAAGCAGCTGGCCGTTCAGCGACCGAGAGTCTCTTTCCGAGACGGTGTGGGGAGGACCGGCCTCCACACTCCCCTCCCCTGCAGCAACGATGGCGGTGACCGGGCTCCTGGTGGTGGCGATACTTCTCGTCACCGGCCAAGCCGGTATGTGGGGCAACCGGATGCCCCGATGGGTGTTCGCGGTTGGAACGGGCGGAGTGGCAACAGTATTGCTACTGCGAGGTCTGCTGTTCGGGATCGCGGCGATCGGGTCCGAGGCGGTCAACCGCACCTGGGAGCTCGCCCTCTATTCGCCGCTGTGCATCGTGCTCGGCGTGCTCTGCGCGATCGTGGTCCACAACGGCTCCCGGTCGCCTACAACCTCCTCCCCATCACCCAACACAGACTGAGCCCAGCCAGGGCGTCAGGAACTGCGTGGAGTTAAGCACTGGCCGCCAATCGAGCGACGCTGGCACTGGCGTGGACCACCGCCCCGCCGGATCGCACGCCGATGACGGAGCGCTCACCGGTAGCAGCACCACCCGATGACTACAGCGCATTCGCGAGCGACTAGAAGGTCGGCACACCGCATATGCGGTGCCGTCCATTCCGTCGTGTGTCGCTGCCGGGCCGGATTAAGGTCTGGAAGAGTAAGCCCAGGTCAGCCCTCGTAGCTCAGGGGCTAGAGCCGTGGTTTCCTAAGTCGATCAGACCAACCCAGCCGGTTGAGCGTGAAACGGTGAAACCGCAGCTCACCACGCTGGAAGTGGTTCGCCTTTGAACACCGTTGCGGACCGGTGTTTGCCCCTGCTTATGGCACATATATGGCACAGCGGACGACAGATCTGGTGCTGTAATCACTGCTCAGGAGTAGTGGTAGCGAGCCTGCAGGATGACCACATCGTCGCCATCGACAAGGTAAACCAGTCGGTGCTCGTCGCTGATCCGGCGCGACCAGCTACCCGCCAGGGCATGGCGAAGTTGCTCGGGTTTGCCGATCCCGGTGAACGGGTCGCGGAGGACCTCGTCGAGCAGCCGGTTGATCCGCCTCAGGAGGTTGCGGTCGGTTCGCTGCCAGTAGAGATAGTCCTCCCAG
>JALZIL010000230.1 GCA_030860305.1 Actinomycetota bacterium | reverse complement strand
TCGCGGGACTCGTCGAGCGATGGCTGCGGGTTTTCGGCCCCGGGACTCAGGCCGACCTCAAGTGGTGGCTCGGCTCCACCCTTGCCGCTGTACGTCGAGCCCTGTTCGACCTCCACACGGTCGAGGTCGACCTCGACGGCCAGGCGGGATACCTGCTGCCCGACGACCTGGCGCCGACCGAGCCGGTCGAGCCGTGGGCCGCGCTCCTGCCGCCACTGGATCCGACCACGATGGGCTGGTACGAACGCGACTGGTATCTCGGGCCGTACAAGGCGCTGTTGTTCGACTCCAACGGCAACGCCGGGTCCACGCTCTGGTGGGACGGGCGGATCGTGGGCGGCTGGCGCCAGACCGACTCCGGCGAGGTCGTCCTGCAGGCCCTCGAAGACATCGGCTCAGAAGGTTTGGACGCGCTCCAGGACGAGGCGGCGCGCCTCACCCGGTGGCTCGGTGGCAAGCGGGTGCTGCCGAGGTTTCCCTCACCACTGTCGAAGTCGTGACCGGCGCGGACCACAGCATTCGGATCGATGCGGAAACCGACCGATCGGCCGCGAATTGCTTGGTAGCGCTGGCCATCACGGGCTCAGTTCGTTGCACTGTGGATTCGCTGCACCGTGAAGCTGTAGCAACCGGAGAGCACATTGCGGGCGTGGATGAACACGATGTCCTCGACGTCGAGGAGCTCAACGATCGTCGCGCTCAAGTCATCATCAGGTTCGACGAATCTGCAGTGGTCGTAGGCGATCCGCCGGTCGACGCCGTACGGGCGAAGGATCTGTCGGCGGCCGTGAAACTGCGTAGGTACCTGATCGTCTCGATCCGGCGTCCCGCAGTCCTGTGCGTGCAGGACCACCGGGCCACTTTCGGCGTACGGCCCCCGCCATGGAAAGGGCGACCAGGCCACGGTCACCAGCTGATCTCCGGGCCGCGAGTCGCGCAGGCAACACCGCAACGGCCAGCCGCCATTTCCGTCAACGAAGGGCGGGGGGGTGTTGCCCTGATGGTCGCGCCGGGTGCGCCAGAACTCGTCGAGCTGCGCGGGGTCAAGGCCGATAATCCGAAACTGCGGTGCGGGCATGCCTACGACGGTATGAGGCAGGCCCGCCCGAGTCTGGCGAGAATCGGCCCTTACACTCCAGTCACTTTGGGCGAGCCGCTGCGTCTCCGAGGCCATCCCGGATTCCGCCTGTTCTGGGCGGCTTCGACGATCTCGGCGTTCGGCACTTATATCACCACCCTGGCCATCGGGGTCCTCGTGGTCGTCGACCTGGACGGCTCGGCCGCCGACGTCGGCTGGGTCAACGCGGCGCGGTGGGCGCCGTACCTCGTGGTGGGTCTGCTCGTCGGTGTCCTGGCCGACCGGGTCCGGCGCAAGCCGTTGCTCGTGAGCACCGACCTGGCCCGGGCCGTCGTGCTCTGCGCCGTTCCGCTGTTGGCCGCCATGCAGACCTTGTCGGTCGTGAAGCTCGTATGTCTGATGGCTGCTTTCGGGCTGCTCTCGGTTTGCAACGACGCCGCGCACCAGTCGTTCCTGCCCCGGTTGCTCCCACGAGCCGCGCTGCCGCGAGCCAACGCACGGCTCCAGCAGAGCGACGCGGTCGCGCAAACCGCCGGTCCGGCACTTGCCGGTGGACTGGTTGCCTGGCTTGGGGCACCCCTCGCGGTGCTGGCCGACGCCGTCTCGTACCTGGTCTCCGGTGTGCTGATCGCGCTGACCGCGATCGACGATCCGGCTCCGCCGCGGGCCGGTGGGGGCAGCACCTCGGTGCTGGCCGAGTTGCGCGAGGGACTTCGCTGGGTCTATCGACATCCACGGCTGCGACCCCTGGCCGTGGGTACGCACGCCTGGTTTCTGTTCAACGCCGTCCTCGGCACGGTCTACGTACCCTTCGCGTTGCGTGAGCTCGGCATGGGCGCGGGCGGTCTCGGCATCACCCTGTCGCTGGCCGGTGTCGGCGCCTTCCTCGGCACCAGCCTGTCGGGATGGCTCGGGCGACGGCTGAGGCCCGCCAGGATCCTCGGCGGCGCAAGGCTATTGGAGGCTGCGGGCTTCGCTGTCGTCGCCCTCACCCCGGGGATGAACGACCTCGGAACGGCGGGGGTGGTCGCCGTTGCGGGACTTGGGCAGTTCGTGTTCGGGCTCGGGCTGGGTGCCGAGGGTCCGATCGAACTCTCCTACCGACAGGCGGTGACTCCGGATCGCCTGCAGGGGCGGACGAACGCCACGATGCGCTCACTCAACCGCGCGGCCATCGTGGTCGGTGCGCCGTTGGGTGGGCTGCTCGCCGACGCGGTGGCGCCCCGATTCGCCCTGTGGGTCGGCGTGCTCGGTGTTGCCGTCAGCGCGATCGCGTTGGCGGCCTCCGGTTTTCGGCACGCCGCTCACGACGACTGACCCCCGGTCGGACGGGACGTGCCGTACGCCGCGAGCTACTGGGCGCACGTTCCCCCGTCTTCGCCTCATCGAACTCGGTTCAGTGCCTCGCGGCGGTGCTGCAGGAAGGCGCGCTCGGCGGCGTTGTCGGTGTGGGCGATCGCAGCCTCGTAGGCCCGCGCCGCTTCGGTGGTGCGGTCCAGGCGGCGGAGCAGGTCGGCCCGGATCGAGTGGAACAGGTGGTAGGTGTCGAGGTCGAGCCGGTCGACGAGATCCAGCGCCACGTCCGGCCCGTCGACTTCGCCGACCGCGACCGCGCGGTTGAGCGCCACGATCGGGCTCGGGGCGAGCATGAGCAGTTGGTCGTACAGCGCGAGGATCTGCCCCCAGTCAGTGGTGGCCGCGGTCGGGCCGTCGCTGTGTACGGCGTTGATCGCTGCCTGGATCTGGTACGGGCCAGGCTTGCTGCGCAGCAGGCACATCCGTACCAGGGACTGACCTTCGGCGATCAGCTCGCGGTCCCAGCGGCTTCGGTCCTGGTCTGCCAGGAGGACGAGCTCGCCGTCGGGCGTGGTGCGGGTGGCGCGACGCGACTCGGTGAGGACCATCAGCGCGAGCAGTCCGAGGGCTTCCGGCTCGTCGGGCATCAACTCGGTCAGGAGCCGGCCGAGCCGGATTGCCTCCGCACAGAGGTCCTCGCGGACGAGCGAATCCCCCGAGCTTGCCGTGTAGCCCTCGTTGAAGACGAGGTAGATGACGGCCAGCACGCCGCGAAGCCGGTCTGGGAGGTCGGCGTCACTCGGGATCCGGTACGGGATTCGCGCGTCGCGGATCTTGCCCTTGGCCCGGACCAGTCGCTGGGCCATCGTCGGCTCGGGCACCAGAAAGGCGTGCGCGATCTCTGCGGTGGACAGGCCGCCCAGCAACCGGAGGGTCAGCGCGACCTGGGCGCCGGTGCCCAGGGCGGGGTGACAGCAGGTGAAGATCAGGCGCAGTCGATCGTCGCGCACAGGTCCCTCCTCGGCTGGCTCGTCGGCGTCGCTGTCGCGCCTGCGGGCCTGCAGCAGGGCGGCCTGGGCTTGCCGGCCTTCGCGGGAGCCCTCTCGGCGGAGGCGGTCGATCGCCCGGTTGCGGGCGGTGGTGATGATCCAACCCGCGGGGCTCGGCGGCACTCCGCTGGTTGGCCACCGCTGTACCGCCGTGGTGAACGCGTCCTGGACCGCCTCTTCGGCGATGTCGATGTCCCCGAAGACGCGGACCAGGACGGCCACCGCGCGGCCGTACTCCGTACGGAATATCCGCTCGAGCTCCTGAGCGGGCAGGTCAGCCAACGGGCGGATCACACCTGTCGGCGTCGTCGGCCATCGGCCGGACCTCGATCGAAAGCGGAGCGAGAACCCGGGCGAACCTGCGGCCCCACTCGAGTGCCGAGTCGAGGTCGGGCGCCTGGATGACGGTGAACCCGCCGATGTGCTCCTTGCCCTCGAGATAGGGGCCGTCGGTGGTCAGCACGTCCCGATCCTGGAGCTGTACGACCGTCGCCGTGCTCGGCGGATACAGGCCCCCGTTGAAGACCCACGCTCCGGCCGCCTTCATCTCCTGCGCGAGGGCTGCCATGTCGGCCATGATCGGTTCCAGGACCTCCGGCGGGGGCGGGTCACCGTCAGGTTGATAGATGCTGAGCAGGTACTGCTGCATGGGAGCCTCCTCGATCGTGGCCGGCACCGTGCCGGCGACTCACCCACTAGACGAACGGCCTCGGTTGGAATCGACATCATGCTCAGCACCGGGGCCGGGGCCGGCCGGTGCGCAGCAGCCCTCGCCGCGCCACGCCTGGCGCCCTTGCCGTACACCGGTCGTACGCCGCGACCCACCGGTGCACGTCTTGCGTTCTCGTAGGGTGCACTTGGCGTTCCGGCTGCTGGCCTCCGCTGGGGAGATGAGACCGCTGGCCGCTGCGGCTTCGAGTGCACGCACCGCCTGGTGGACGTCGGCCAGATTCACCATGGCCGGTCGTTTCGCCACTGCTTCCACTTCCCCAGCCTGGGTAACGGTGCCCAACGGCGTGCGGCCCCAGACTAGGGGCGGTGAAGATGAGACCGCCGCTATGCACCTGATGACATGAGATTGCTACTGCTCCACCCACCGCTGCTATCACCGATGGTGTGGCGTCGTCTCGCCCCGCTGTTGGCTGAGTCGGGGCATTCGGTGTCCGTGCCTGACCTGCGCCCGACTGTGGCAGCGGACTGGTGGCGGCCGGCCCGCGACGCGGCGATCTCCGCAGCACCGGACGCGCAGGCGGTGTTGGCACATTCCGGAGCCGGCGTACTCGTTCCACTTGTGCTTGATGCGCTTCCTGGCGCGATGGCCGTCGTCCTGGTGGACGCAGTGCTGCCGGCCTGGCGCGGGACCACCACGGTGACCCCCGCGATGCGGGAGGCAGTCCGCGAACTGGCTGTGGACGGTGTTCTGCCGCCCTGGACGTCATGGTGGCCGGCCGAACTGCTGGCCGAGCACGTACCAGATCCGGACGATCGGGCGGCGCTGGTCGCCGAGGCGCCCCAACTCCCGGAGGCCTTGTACGACGTCGCTATCCCAGCACCCGACGGTTGGGAGCCGCCCGTGCGTGGCTATCTCCAACTCAGCCCTGCGTACGACGATGCGGCGGCCCAGGCCCGCGATCGGGGGTGGGATACCGCGTCCCTGCCTGGACGGCATCTCGACCTGTTGTCGAATCCGGCGCCGATCGCACGAACGGTGCTCGCCATGCTGGCGAAGGACCAGTAGCTCGCGGACCCGTCGTACGAGTCCCGCGCGCGACGCCTTCTCGATGCCGGCCTGGCCCAGTCACTGCGGTAGGTCGCCACTCGCCTCCGGCTGTCGTGAGCTGATCCGCTGACGGCCTACATCCCGGCGAGATCGGGGTTGTCGGGGCCATCCGGCCAGCTCGACAAGCGGCGCCCGGCGCGCTCATTCTCACTCGACAGTCGAAACTGCACGTCCTGTCGGGGTCACCGTCGCTCCGATCACCAGCACAGTCCGCGGACTCACCAGTGAGGTCCGGGTCGGGCGGCGCAAACGGCCTGGACCATGACAGCGTCATCAGCTGCGACAACATCACAACCGTTCGCGGCGACGCCGTCTACGACACGATCGGCCTGTTCTTCGACGATCAAGAGCCCGACCTCGCCCGAGCGATCAACGACGCCTTCGACTTGTTCATCTCATGAAGCGGAGGTTGCGGGTCGCCAACACTGCGTTGCGGGCTCGGCAGATCGAGGCGATCCGGACATCGAAGCCTTCGATCGCGCGAACACGGAGAACAGCTCATCCGCCGCGTACCCACGCTTCGCTTGTCGGCGACGGGACAGCCCCATCAGCTCCGAGACGACGTTCGTGTCGAGGACGATCACACGGACAAGTCAGCGGCGCGTGGCTGGGCCGAGCAGGTGGGCAGCCCAGATCCACTCCGCCGATGTCAGCGAAGCGGTGCAGCAGCGCCGTGAATAGGCTCTCGGACTCGGTCGGCTCGCTCACGGCATCGGTCAGGATCGCGCCAACTTCGGCCTCCATCGACCAGCCGTGACGAGCCGCCCTGACCCGCAATCGCTGAGCGAAGGCACTGTTCTCTCTGCGGAGCCGCTCGGTGGGGAAGTTCCGACCCGGTCTAGGCGGTCCGATCCTCCACCGCCGTCAGAACCGATCTCCCCGGTGAAAACGCCGTGCGAGGTGGCGCCGATCGGGCTAGCGTCGCGCTCATGCCGCCGCCCCGCACTCGTCCTCCGTACGAAGCCGACGAACGGACCCAGCTGATCAGCTGGCTGGACATGCAGCGCGCGCTCATCCACTGGAAAAGCGAGGGATTGTCGGAGGCCGATGCCCACCGATCGGTCCTTCCGACCTCGCCGCTGATGACGATGGCCGGTGTTGTCTCCCACTTGCGTTGGGTCGAGAACGTCTGGTTCGAGGTCCTGTTCTTGGGGCGGCCGGCCGAGGGCCCGCAGTTCCAGGACGAGCCCGAGGATGCCGACATGCGGGTCGACGACATCCCACTGGTGCAACTCCTGGCGGACTATGACCGGCAGTGCGCGGTGTCGAACGACATCGTCGCGACCCACTCGCTGGACGACATCGGCAAGCACCCGGACTTCGGTGCTGCCGCGGCGAGCCTGCGCTGGATGCTGTTCCACATGATCGAGGAGACCGCCCGGCACGTCGGTCATGTGGATGCGATCCGGGAACTTCTCGATGGCCAGAAGGGCTACTACTGACCTGAAGATCGTCGCTGAACTCAGGCAACTTCCAGGCGATGTGCGCGGCTGCCTCCGCCGAGTCGTCAACAACGATGAAGGCACGATCCTTGCTGAGGAACCCCGCGCCCGGCTGACGACGCATGCCTGACTGCGTCATCCCGTCCGTGTGCAATGAGCCGGGCGATCGGCCAACCAGCCCACTGCAGTAGGTGACCTCACGCGGGCAACTCCGGCGACCACCAATTCTCGGTTTTCAGGTCGGTGAAGTCGTGGAAGTCGCTCACGTTCCGCGTCACCAGGGTCAGGCCGTTGGTCACCGCCGTGGCCGCGATCTGCCCGTCGGCCGCAGAGACTCGTACGCCGGAGGCGGCTAGCCTGGCTCGTTGCACACCATGCCAGTCAGCGGCTCGGGTGTCGTAGGGCAAGACCGGATACCGCAGAACCAGGGTGTTCATAAATGACCTGAGCGCCTCGCGCCGACGACCGACGGGTAGCCGTTCGACGCCGACCGGAGCTCATGCCAGGTCGTCGCCGCCAATGCGGCGCTCCGACAGCTACCCGGCTGGCGTCCAAGTCACGTCGTACCGCGACAGAGCCTCGGATCACGTTGCCGGCCTCGGGCACGATCCGCCCGGATAATGCGTGGACACGGCGCTGGCATTCGGCCCAGGCTGGGCCACCATGACCGCACTCATCTCACACACGTCCTTCGACAGCCTCGACGCCTACGCAATGTCGGTGTTCTG
>JALZIL010000217.1 GCA_030860305.1 Actinomycetota bacterium | reverse complement strand
CACATGTCCACGGTGCTCGTCGAGGCCGGTCAGATCGTGCAGGGTGGCGAGACAATCGCCGAAGTGGGATCGACTGGTTATTCAACAGGTCCGCACCTGCACTTCGAGGTTTACACAGGCGGCCTCGACGGTGAGCGGGTGGATCCCGCCGAATGGCTGCTCGAGCGCGGGATCGACATCGCCGCACTGCCCACCAGCGACTGACCTGACGCCGGCGGTCACCCAAGCGCTAGAGCTTGTGCACCGGGGCGTAGCGCAGGATCAGCCGCTTGTAGCCGCCCGTACCGAAGTCGATCGTGGCCTGGGCCTTGTCGCCGATCCCGGACACTGCGGTCACCGTGCCCAGGCCGAATGCATCATGGGTGACCCGGTCACCCGGCTCCAGGGTGATCAGCGGACGGCTGCCGAAGCCGCCGCGAAGTCCGCCACTGGACAGGCCGGTCGCCGCCACCCGTGCCTGCGCGGAGCCCAGTGGCGAGGCCGGCGCGGCTTGCATGCGCTCCCAGCTCACGAGGTCGGCCGGTAGTTCGTCGAGGAAGCGCGACGGTGGGTTGTACGAGGGCTGACCCCACGCCGCTCGTACAGCCGCGCGGGAGATGTAGAGCCGCTTCTGAGCCCGGGTGATTCCGACATAAGCCAGTCGGCGCTCCTCTTCCAGTTCTCGTGGATCTCCGAGTGAGCGCATGTGCGGAAAGATGCCGTCCTCTAGCCCGACCAGGAACACGATCGGGAACTCGAGGCCCTTGGCGGTGTGCAGCGTCATCAGCGTGACGACTCCGGCGTCGTCCCCGGCGACCGGGACCGTGTCGGCATCGGCGATGAGGGAGACCTGTTCGAGGAAGTCGAGCAGTCCGCCTTCGATATGAGCCGCTTCGAACTCGGCAGCCACCGACACCAGTTCGGTGAGGTTGTCCACCCGGCTCTCGTCCTGCGGGTCGTCGGAGTTGGCCAGCGCCGCGAAGTAGCCGGTTTGGTCCAGCACCCCTTGCAGGATGGCCGATGGTCCGACACCGGCGGCCATCTGCTCCGCCAAGCCGTCCATCAGCGCGACGTATTCCGCTATCGCCGCCGCCGAGCGCGGGTTGATCCCCGGCGCCTCGTCGGCTCGACGGAGGGCATCGGTGAAGCTGACCCGTTCCCGTGAGGCCAACGCCTCGACGCAGGCCTCCGCCCGGTCACCGATCCCCCGGCGCGGGGTGTTCAGGATCCGCCGGACGCTCACGACGTCGTCCGGGTTGGCGATGGCCCGCAGGTAGGCCAGGGCGTCCCTGACCTCCTTGCGCTCGTAGAAGCGCACCCCGCCGACCACCTTGTACGGCAGCCCGACCCGGATGAACACTTCTTCGAAGACCCTGGAAGCGCTGTTGGTCCGATAGAAGACGGCGACATCGGCCGGCCGTGCCTGCCCTGCGTCGGTGAGTTTGTCGATCTGCTCGGCGACCCAGGCGGCTTCGTCATGCTCGTTGTCGGCGACGTAGCCGCAGATGAATGCCCCCGTGCCGGCATCGGACCACAGGTTCTTGGGTCGGCGGGCGGTGTTGCGCTTGATCACCGCATTCGCCGCCGTCAGGATGGTCTGCGTGGAGCGGTAGTTCTGCTCCAGCAGGACGGTCGTCGCGTCGGGATAGTCGCGCTCGAACTCGTCGATGTTGCGAATCGTGGCTCCGCGGAAGGCGTAGATCGACTGGTCGGCATCGCCGACGACGCACAGCTCGGCCGGCTCGAGATCCTCGCCCGCGCCGACCACGTCGCCATCCACCGTATGACGCTCCGGACGCCCGACCAGCTCCCGGATCAGCATGTACTGCGCATGGTTGGTGTCCTGATACTCATCGACCAGCACATGACGGAACCTGCGCCGGTAATACTCGGCCACATCCGGAAACGCCTGCAGGGCATGAACTGTGGTCATGATCAGATCGTCGAAGTCCATGGCGTTGGCTTCGCGCAACCGGCGTTGGTACATCCGGTAAGCCTGGGCGAGCACCTTCTCCTGTGCCGTGGTCGGCGAGAAGGACTCGTCGTCGATGAGTTCGTTCTTGAGGTTGCTGACCTGATGGACCAGCAGTCGGCCCGGGTAGCGCCTCGGGTCGAGGTCCAGGTCGCGCGCGACCATGGTCATCAGCCGCTGCGAGTCGGCCTGGTCATAGATCGAGAAGGTGCTTTTGAACCCGATCGTCTTGGCGTGCTCGCGCAGGATCCGTACACACATGGAGTGGAAGGTCGACACCCACATCACCCGCGCTCGGCCGCCCACGAGACTGGCCACCCGGTTCTTCATCTCCCCGGCGGCCTTGTTGGTGAAGGTGATCGCCAGGATCGAGCCGGGCGCCACGTTTCGGGCAGCGAGCAGGTAGGCGATCCGGTGCGCCAGCACCCGCGTCTTGCCGGATCCAGCGCCGGCCACGATGAGCAGTGGGCCGCCCTCATGGATCACCGCTTCGCGCTGCGACGGGTTCAGGCCGTCGAGCAGCGCAGCGATCCGCCGCTCCTGCGGGTCGGTCTCCGCGGCGGCCGCACGTGCACCGGCTGCGGCGTCGTCCTCGACGAGACCGCGGCCGGGGTCACGGGGCAGGTAGTCGATGGGTGCGATAGAGGGCATGTCAGTACAAGCCTACGGCTCCTCGGGGACTTTCCCGATTCGTGCGTGGGTACCGAGCGTGGCCGGCCACCGCGTTGGTCGGCCTCACATGTTGTGCCATACTCGCGGCGTGTTCCTCAGCGCGCGCGAGTTTTACTATGGGTACCGGCCTCCGGTATCCGTCGCTGCTGACTGAGCACAGTCCACGACAGAGACCCCGGGCCCGACAGCCCGGGGTTTTTTCATTTCCCGGACGCGGGTCGCCTACTTCGGAGGAACCCGTGATCACCATGACCGAGCCGCAGGCACCGAGTCCGGCCGTCCGGCCGGCCGCTCTCATAGCGTCGTCGACCGCGACACCGCCCATGACTGCGCTGCAGACCGACGAGGCGATCGGCGAACTACGTGTGGAGATCGATGCGGTCGATGCTGCCCTGGTCGAACTGGTAGCCCGGCGGATCCAGATCTCCAAGCAGGTCGGCCGACTCCGGATGGCCGCGGGCGGAACCCGTCTGTCGTTGGCCCGTGAGCAGGCCGTCGTTGCCCGGTTCTCGGCCGAGCTCGGCGAGACCGGTACCTCATTGGCGATGCTCTTGCTGCGCGCCGGCCGCGGACGGCTCTGAGCTGTCCGCCCCCCGTCGGGTGGCCAGCCGGTGAGCGCTCCCCCGTACATCCGGCTGAGCGACGTCGATCGGGTTCTGGTGGTCGTGGCCCACCCCGACGATGTCGATTTCGGTGCCGGAGGAACCATCGCCACCTTCACTGAGGCCGGCCTGCAGGTCACCTACTGTGTGATCACCGACGGCGACGCCGGCGGCTTCGACGATGCCGTCGACCGCACCGAGATCCCGGTCATCCGGCAGCGCGAACAGCGGGCGGCCGCCGCGGCGGTCGGCGTGTCCGACCTGATCTTCCTGGGCTATCCCGACGGGCGTCTCACCGTCACCCATGAACTTCGCCGCGACCTGTCTCGAGTGATCCGCCAGGTACGACCGGACCTGCTGCTCTGTTCCGCCCCGGAGCGTAACTATCGCCGGCTCGGGGCGAGTCATCCCGACCATCTGGCCGCCGGGGAGGCGGCGCTGTGCGCGGTGTATCCCGACGCGCGCAACCCCTACGCCCACCCGGAACTCCTTGCCGTCGAGGGCCTCGACCCGTGGATGGTTCGCGAGGTGTGGCAGATGGGAAGCCCGCAGCCGAATCACTACGTCGACATCACCGATGTTGCCGAGCGCAAGATCGCCGCTCTGCGCTGCCATGCGAGTCAGACACCGGACATGGATGTGGCGCAGTTCGTCCGTACCGCGTTCGCCGTACAAGCGCGTATGGCCGGCTTTCCCGAAGGACACCTGGCCGAGGGATTCCTCGTCTTCGGTACTGCGTGACAGCGCAGTCGCAGACGCCGGTTGCAGGGCGCCTGCTTGGACCCGAGTACAACGTCGGTGGGCAGCGATCCGCCTACAACCGGGGAAGCACGCGTTCGAAGAATTCCCGGTCGCCGGCGAATGTTGGCGACAGCTGCAGGAACTCCGCGGGCGTCACCCAACGAGCGTCGCTGACCTCGGCGGAATCCAGTACGAGCTGCTGCGGTCCGAGCTGACCCGATCCGAGTTGCAGCGATTCGAGCTGCGGAGTTTCGATCGGTGGCGGTTCGAGGTCGACGGTCCACCAGTGCAGCAAGAAGTCGCCGTCGTCGGTGGGGCATTCCCAGACCTTCGCCCGCGGGGCCACCTGGAGGCCAACCTCTTCGCTGACTTCGCGGACAAGGGCATCTTTCTGGGTCTCACCGGGCTCGACCCTCCCGCTGAGCGGCGTCCAGTAGCCCGGCAACACGACCAGTGGCCCTCGCTTCACGATGAGGATCCGATCCCGATGCCGGAGCACCGCGACGACCGCTTCTTGCACGTGGAGACAGTAAGCCGTGGTCGTTGCTGTACGAAGCGTCGACGTACTCGAGTCGGTCAGAACGGTGGCGGATCTGTGCTGCTGTCGGGTTGTTCGTCGAGGTCGGGAGAGTCGGCTTCGTTGTGACGGTCGGGGCGGGGTCGGGCGATGTCCGGTGGTCTGAGGTCGGGTGGGTGTTCGGGGTAGCTGTGTCCGGTGGGGGTGATCCAGACGATCCGGCCGTCGGGTCGGGCGCGGGCGGTCCATTGCGGGTGTTGTTTGAGGTGATGGTCATGCCGACAGCGGGAGCGGAGGTTGCCCGCGCTGGTCGGGCCGTGCGGGAAGGGCAGGTTGTGGTCGAGGTCAACCCGGGGGTTGCCGCAGATCGGCTGGGTGCAGCCGCCGTCGCGGACCAGGACTGGCGGCGCAGCGGCGCCGGCGGGTCGTGCACGGTGGTGCCGTCATCCAGCAGCGCCCCGGACTGTGGCTGGTAGACGATGCGTCGCCAGCCGGCGTCGGCGATCAGCCGCAGCGCGACGTCAGTGGGCAGCGGTCCGTGGCCGGTCAGGACGGGGGCTTCGGTGCTGCGCCCGCGCAGCCAGTCCGCCGAGATCTTGATCTGGACCTGGCACCAGGACGGCACCTTCGGGGCGGGGTGCCCGCCGGGGGTGGAGCATCCTCTCCGGCCCACCGGGTCTGTGTCGTTCTGGGTGTGACCGGCTACGGCGTACGCCGTGTCCTGATCGCGGGAACCGGTGGTGGTGCCGGCTGCTGGCATCTGCGTGGCGCAGGTGCCGGTGAGGTAGGCGGTCATCAGGTCGGTGAGGGAGTCCGCGCGGCGCTGGTCGGCGGTCCGGTTGTCACCGGCCTCCCGGCTGGCCTGGGCGTGGGTGTTGACCGCTGCCCACACCGTGGCGGCCTGGTCGGCGGGTAGCAGTGCCCAGATCCCGGTCATCCCGTGCTCGCGGGGGTACTTCTTCACCGCCCGCGCCGCGCAGGCTCCCTCGTGCTGTTCGTCGGTTTCGCGGGGGTCGACTGCGGCCACCGCCAGGGCGACCCGAGCCCGGAGCTTGCTCGCCGTGAGCACCTCCGCGCAGGGCAGGACCTCGTCCTGAACCAGGGCGGCGTCGGTGTCGCTCAGGGCGCGGGTGCCCTCGGCGATGATCCGGGCCCGGACCGGGCAGATCCGCCCACCGGCCAGCAGGGTCAGGGTGGCCGGGACCCGCTCGACCAGGTCCAGGGCGGTGTGCACCGTGACCCACGCCGCCTGCCGGGTACAGGTCAGCGCCAGGGCGACCTCGTCGACGACTAAGGCCAACTCGGCCGGCCCCCGGCGGCGACCCGGCGGCGGGCCAGCTCGGCGACCGCCCTGGCCTGACCGGCCGCGGCCCAGGACGCCTGACGCTGGTACCCGGTCATCCGGTCGATCAGCGACCCGTCCCCGCACTCGACGTCGGAATCTTCGGAGAGAGATCGAGCCAGGACCGTCCCTGGGGTGTCCCAGAGCGGGTCGGGCATCCGAGCCACAACCCCTCCGGCATGCCCTCCGGCGCTGCGTCGAGGACCTCATCGGGAACATCACGCAACGAGGCAAGGTACTCATCTGCACACATCCACGGCGGCCCGGAGCCCGGCCCGTCAAAGGCGCCGTTGGTCGGCTTGTCATCCGTCACGGGTCACCTCCTTCGAGCGCTCGAACTGATGTTCGAATGATACCGCAACACATTGCCCCGCACTAGCTTTCAGGCATGATACGAAGGAGGATTCAAGCTCTACGAAGCAGCTCATTGATCGACAGCCAACGGTCGGCTCTCTCACAGCCGCGGGTCGACGGGTTCACTTTCGAGTGCGAGCACGCCGAATACGCACTCGTGGACCCGGTAGAGCGGCTCACCGGCTACGAACCGTTCGAGGGCTTCGATGCCGAGGGCAAACTCGCGCAGAGCCAATGAACGCTTGTGGCCAAGACCGCGCGACCGAAGGCGGGTGAGGTTGCCTTCGGTGGTGTATTCCGGGCCGTAGATGATCCGCAGGTACTCACGTCCACGACACTTGATGCCCGGCTGGGTGAGTCCCTTCTGACCTCGATGCACGACATCGACGGGCTTGACCACCATGCCCTCACCGCCGCTGCGGGTGAGTTCTTCCCACCAGGCGGTGGCCGCGTCTTGGCTGTCTTGGTCGCCGAACTCGACGGTTGTGCTACGGGTGGCACGGAAGGTGAGCGGGTCAGCCTTGGCCAGCCGTCCGAGAACGTCGAGATGCCACAGGTGGTCAGTCAGAGCATGGACCTTGCCTTCACCGGCCAGGATCTGAAATGGGGCAAGGCGCAGGTCATCGACGGTGTCGACCGGCCAGCAGTACTCGCGGTAGACGTCCACGAACCGGCGGGACAGGTCCCGCCGCTGGGTCGTGCGGGCGAGCAGGTCCTCTACGTCCGCCCCCCGCGCCCGGGCCGTCTCCAGCACAGCCGTCTGAGCTGCCAGGGTCGCGGTGGCAGCTGCGCCGACGGATGCGTACTGGTGGCGGAGCAGCTCTTCGGCTTTGGCAGACCAGGGCAGGAGTTCGGTGTCGAGTACGAGCCAATCGGTGGCCAGCGAGTCCCACATCGCGGTGGCGGTGAGGACACCGCGAACCTTGTCGAGAAGCGCCAGCTCCTGGGTCAACTCGTCGAAGAAGGGCCGGCCGGTGCGGGTGACGATGGTGCCGGCAGCCAGGCTGTTGACGATGCCGAAGCGGCGCGCTGCAACCTCTGGGTCGCGGCAGACGACGACCACGGCACGCGAGCCCATGTGCTTCTCCTGACAGACCACGCGGGACACGCCGTCTCGACCGAAAGTGCCAAACGCCTCGGCCGGATGCTCGAGCAAACCTTCCACGTGTGTGGTGGCCGTCGGTGCCATCGTCGGTGGCAGATAGACGATCCAGCGAGGGTCCGCGGCAAAGCGGCTCATGACCTCGAGCGCGGCAATTCCGTTCGCTTCGCGGATCGTGACCGTCGACGTCAGGCGTGTGGTGATGATGCGTTTGCCGATGACATCTTCGATGTCGAGGTCGGTCGCCTCTCGCGCCGTGTCCTGCTCGACCGCGGGTATGAGCGCTCGGATCGGCTCCCAGTAGGTGCGGGCGGCTGGCACGGAGACGACCTCGCGCTCGGGATAGCGCAAAGCGGTGAGTTGACCGCCGAACACGCAGCCGGTGTCGATGCAGATCGTCCGATTGAGCCAAGTGGCCTCTGGCACCGGCGTGTGGCCGTAGACGACAATGGCCTCGCCCCGGTATTCCTCTGCCCACGGGTAGCGGACAGGAAGGCCGAACTCATCGGTTTCGCCGGAGGTGTCTCCGTACAGCGCGAATGCCCGGACCGCACCCGAGGCGCGGCCGTGCATGTCGGCGCGCAGTCCGGCGTGGGCGACAACGAGCTTGCCGTCGTCGAGGACGAGGTGGCTGACCAGGCCGTCGATGAAGTCGGCGACCTGTTTGGAGAACTCCGGAGGCTCGCCGGCGAGTTGAGCGAGCGTCTCGCCCAGGCCATGGCTGACGGTGACCCTTCGACCCCGTAGGGCGCGGAGCAGCTTGGCTTCGTGGTTGCCGGGGACGCAGAGGGCGTCGCCTGTGGCGACCATGGCCATGACGAGTCGCAGCACGGCGGGTGAGGAAGGACCCCGGTCGACGAGATCGCCTACGAAGAAGGCGCGCCGTCCATCGGGATGATGGGCGCCGGCATCGACTCCGTTCACCTCGTACCCGAGCTCGGTGAGGAGCCTCGAGAGTTCCTCGAGACACCCGTGTACGTCGCCGATGATGTCGAAGGGTCCATGGTCGCTGCGGCGGTCGTTCCACAACGGATGGCGCTCGATGGAGGCGGCCGCGACCTCCTCGACGCCGGCGAGAGTCAAGACCCGGTGAAAGCCCTCCCGTCGCAGCCCCTTCATCGATCGGCGGAGTTGGCTGGTCTGGCTGCGCAGTACGTGGCCGCCGAAGTCACGCTCGGGCCGGGCCAGGTTGCGTTGGAAACACACCGCCTCCGGTGCGTCGAGCACGATCGCTACGGCCAAGGTGTGGTGCTGTTTGGCCAGGGCGAGCAGCGACTTGCGCGCCTCGGGTTGCACATTGGTCGCATCGATCACGGTCAGTTTGCCGGCCTCGAGCCGCTTGGCGGCGATGAAGTGCAGGACGTCGAAGGCAGCGTTGGTCGCCTTCTGATCATTCTCGTCGTCGGACACGAGACCACGGCAGAAGTCCGAGGACAGCACTTCGGTGGGCCGGAAGTGCCGTGCTGCGAAGCTCGACTTGCCGGAGCCCGAAACTCCGATCAGCACGACGAGTGAGACCTCTGGAATGGCGAGCTTCATCGGGAAAAAACAGCCATCTGGGTGGGCGTCCCGCGGTTCGCGTCCTCCGGACCGATACCGGACAGCGCAACCGCGTACGCGTGTCGAGCGGCAACCTCACCGGACCAGGTGGCGAATTCCGCACGGGTCCACTCGAAGCGGTGGTCGCGATGACGAAGCGTTCCCGCTGGTAGGAACTCGAACAGGGCGTTGTACTCGATGTTGGGCGTGGTCACGATCACGGTGGACGGGCGGGCATGCCCGAACAGGGCGCGTTCGAAGGCCCCGAGTCGAGGCGGGTCGAAGTGCTCGATCACCTCGATGACAGTGGCCGCGTCGAAGCCCTGAAGTCGGCGGTCGCGGTAGGTCAACGCCCCCTGCAGCAGTTCCACCCGCTCGCGTTGGCGCGGCGTCATGGTGTCGAGATGCAGGCGCCGGGCGGCCCCTTCCAGGGCGCGGTAGGAGACGTCGACACCGACCACATGATCGACCGGTGTGTCGCTCAGGATGCGCTGCACGAGCTTGCCCTCCCCGCATCCGAGGTCAACGACGCGTCGAGCTCCTGCCACCCTGAGCTGGTCGATGGCCGCTGCAAGGCGCAGGTCATTGAGGCTGATCGGCCCTTCGACGATCGCCTCCTCCGCATCGTGGACAGCCGCTACCTCATCCGGGTCGTCAGGTTCGTCGCTGAGCAGCCGCGCCAGGGCATCGCTGGCCAGTCGCGGGTCGTGGCGTAGGTAGCGCCGGGTGATGAGTTCGCGATCAGGATGTGTTCCCAGCCAATCGCCGCCACGGCGAAGCAGTTTGTCGACCTCGTCGGCTCCGACCCAATAGTGCTTGTCGTCGTCCAGCACCGGCAGCAGCACAAACAGATGCTCGAGCAGGTCGCGCACCCGGACAGTCGCGGTCAGCGTGACGCCGAAGTACCGGCTGGCACCCCATTGCGGAAATGTCGGGTCCAGCGGGATGGTGGTCGTGTCGATCTGATAACCGAGCGGCTCGAACAGCCGGCGCAAGATCGCCTCGCCACCTCGGCAGGGCACGACCGGGAGATGCGCGATGACGGGAATGGGTGTCTCGGCCAACTCGGGCCGTTCCCTGCTGCGACCGGACAGCGCGGTTCCGAAGAGCTTGTTGATGGCCACGGACATGAACGAGGACGACGCGTACGGCCGGTCGTTGACGTACTGGGCGAGTGAGAAGTGGCTTCCCCTCGGGCCTTTGCGATCGCGCACGAGACCGACGGGGTCGACCTCGACGATGAGCACTGCGGTGCAGAGTTCGCTGCTGGCTTTCGGGTAGAGGACGTGCACCGTGCCGAATGACATCTGGACGCTGTGCACCGCAGCGGGGTTCTTGTGCAGCAGGAAGCCGAGATCGGTTGCCGGCGCGTGAGTCGTGGAGATCGTGAGCAGCATCGGATCGCTTCCAGTCGAGAAGTCGATCATTGACGACCGACGCCCGACGCGCCACCGATATCAGCTCACGGATCGTTATGCGGGTCTAGACGAGCCGGCGGTCGACAGCCCAGCGAGTGAGCTCGTTGCGGTTGGACACCTGCAGCTTGCGCAGCACGTTGGAGGCGTGCGTCTCGACCGTTTTGATCGAGATGAAGAGCTGTTGGCCTATCTCGCGGTAGGTGTACCCACGAGCGAGCAACCGCATGACCTCTCGCTCACGGGCGCTCAGGACGTCCAGAGCTTTTTCGGCCACGTCCTCCGGGACGGCGGCCGGGCCGGTCGCGAAGGCGTCGAGCACGAAGCCGGCCAACCGCGGCGAGAAGATCGCATCCCCGGCCGCGACTCGGCTCACGGCGTCGCGCAGGTCCGCACCAGCAATGGTCTTGGTCACGTATCCCCTTGCTCCGCCTCGGATCACGCCGATGACGTCCTCGGCGGCGTCGGAGACCGACAAGGCCAGGAAGCGCACGCCTGGTGCCTGCCCCCGGACCTGGTCCAGCACGGCTCGGCCACCCCCGCTGGGCATGTGGACGTCCAGCAGGACGACGTCCGGCATGGTCTCGAGGATCCCGCGTACGGCGTCCTCGACCGTTCCGGCCTCCCCGACCACGGCCAAACCAGCCTGCGGATCAGAGCCGAGCTCGGCCCGTACGCCGGACCGGATCATGGCATGGTCGTCGACGAGGAACACCCGCAACTGGCTCATGACGCAGCCTGTGACAAGCGCAGCTCGACCTCGGTGCCGGTGCCCGGCGCACTGGTGATCCGGGCGCTGCCGCCGTGCCGAGCCATCCGCTGCACGATGGAATACCTCACACCCCGACGGTCGTCGGCGATGCTGTCCGGATCGAACCCGACTCCACGGTCGCGTACGAACACAGTCACTCCTTCGTCTTCAACCTCGGCATAGAGCGACACGTCCTGCACTCCAGCGTGCCGGGCAGCGTTGCGCATCGCCTCATGTGTCGCCTGCAGGACCGCTGACAGCCCGTCCTCCACCGGTGCATCGCCGACGATCACGGACTGGACCCGCACGTCGTAGGAAGCCTCGATGTCGGCTACCGCGCGCTCCAGGGCGCCACCGAAGGTGGCCGTATCCTCGCCTGGGCGCCCGTACAGCCAGGAGCGCAACTCCCGCTCCTGCCCGCGGGCCAACCGGTTCACCTCACGCGGGGAATCGGCATGCCGCTGGATCAGCGCAAGGGTCTGCAGCACCGAATCATGTAGGTGCGCAGCCACTTCCGCACGTTCTTCTACGCGGATCCGAGCTCGGCGCTCAGACGTTCGTTCGGCTACCAGGCGACGCCACCACGGAGCAGTGGCCAGCCCGACGCCACCGAGGATGAGCAAAGTCGCGGCGAAACTCTGCCAGGTGACCTCCAGCAGGTTCAGCGTGGCGAGCACGGTGACGAGCCCGATGACGGTGACCGCCGCCCCCGCGGCCAACCGCCAACGCAGGCTTCGCCGGCTGAGCAGATCTCGGTCATCGACCTGCCGCCAGATCAGTGCAAGTCCGAAACCCACGATGATCAGCGGCCAGAGAACCTGAATCTCTCCGAACGGGCCGATCTGGGTCAGCAGCGCGGCCCCGCCGACCCCGATCAGCAGGATCGCCAGCGAGGGCTTGTCCCGCAGCGCTTCCAGACTCAGGCGACTGGTCGCCATGGCCGGGGGTCCCCTACCGTCCCGGACGGTCGAGTCGATCGGGACGGAATCGGCATGTGGCAGGAAGACCCACAGCAACGCGTAGGCAAGTACCCCGACGCCGACGAAGGCGAGGGCGACAAAGGCGCCTCGTACGATGACAGGGTCCAAGCGCAGATGCCGGGCGACCGCTGCGCAAACGCCAGCGACGAGCCGCTCGTCACTCGTCCTGACGAGCGGAGGCCGAACCTGTGCTGGGCTGATCACCCAAGGATCGTCACATGCTCCGGCCCCGGCGGCCATCAGGTGGCCCCCCGAGGGCGACGCGCAAAGATTGGGGGGGCACTCAGGGTGCTTCCCCATACCCGCATTCCGCCGACCGCCCCAGGATCGTCATCGTGACCACAGACTCCGACCCCCCGATCCCCTCCCGGACGCCGGATCCGTCCTCCTCGCCCCCGGAATCCTCAGGGCGGCCCAGTGAGCCGGCCCGGCCCGATCAGCCCGCCTCCGAGGGCGCGGCTGACGACTCGGCCCAGCCCGTCGAGGGAGAGCGGCCCGATGTGCCGTTGCGGCCGCCCACGGGCAGCGGATCCGGATGGTCCTCCGAACCACCTTGGCCTCCCACAGGAGGACCATGGCCTGGCTTCGGTCAGCCGCCGCCCCGTCCGGCGTCCTTGCGTCTGATGCGCGACTCCTCCGACAAAGTACTCACTGGTGTCTGTAGTGGGTTGGGTCGGCACACCGGCATCGATCCGATCCTGTTCCGGATCGGGTTCATCGCGCTCATTTTCGCCGGTGGTACCGGCGTCCTGCTCTACATCGCGCTGGCCGTCCTCATGCCGCGCGATGACGGCCGACTGGTCTGGTCCCGAGGCATCGGTAGGCCGCGGGTCGAGCTCGAAATACGACCCGAGATGCGGATCGGGGACCGAGAACGAGAGCAGACTGTTGCCTACCTCAGCGCCGCCCACACTGAGGGTCGACTGGATCTGGCCGAGTACGACGAACGGGTCGCCTCGGCCTACCAAGCCAAGATCGCGTCAGACCTCACGCAACTGACCTCGGATCTGGTCTCAGCCGACCATCTGCACCCGGCGCCCTTCTCGACGAGGCCAGCCCAGGATCGCTCTGCGCCGCCCGCTGTGCCAAGAGGACCACGGTCCCCCGTCCCAGGCCTGACGGTCGCGATTCTCTTGATCGGTGCCGGCGTCGTCGCCTTCGGCCAGCGGTACGCAAACTGGTCCTTGGACCCGTCGACCTACTTCGGCATCGCCGTGGCCCTTGTCGGCGCGGCCCTCGTGGCGTCTGCGTTCGGCCCGTGGCGGCGCAGCAAGGGCGGC
>JALZIL010000167.1 GCA_030860305.1 Actinomycetota bacterium | reverse complement strand
TGTCCAGAACGCAGTTCTCCATCGTCAGCATCGAGTCGTTGCCGATGTAGCGGGTGTTCGCCCCGATCACGTCGACGCCGTGCGGGGACAGGGCGGCGAGGAGGTAGTGGCCCAGGAAGTTCGAGCTAGGGTGGATGACCACGACCGCAGTACGGGAACCGCCGGGGCAGCGCTGCCGGGCGGCCCACAACTTCCCCGCCAGTCGGGCAATGCCGGAGTAGATGTCGCCCGACTTCCCGGTCGGCATGGGAATGGCCAGCAACTCGGACGCAGTGCCGGCAGGTTGGGTGGTCATGAGATCAGCCGGCCGCCGTCGACGACCAGGGTTTGGCCGGTCATGAAGGACGACTCGTCGCTGGCCAGGTAGAGCACGGCGCTGGCGATGTCTGACGGTTGGCCCGCCCGGCCGACGAGGAGCTTGCTGGTCAGCCAGGCCCGGCGTTCAGGGTCGGCCAGCACCGCCTCGGTGGCCGGGGTCTCGATGAGTCCGGGAGCAACCGCGTTGCATCGGATCCCGCGTGATCCGTAGTCAAAGGCCACCGAGCGAGTCAGCGCCACCACTCCGCCCTTGGCTGCAATATAGGCACCGAATCGAGGCGAGGCGGCCAAGGCGGACACCGAGGCGGTGTTCACGATGGTCCCGCCTCCGCCTTCGATCATCACCGGGATCGCGTGCTTGCAGCCGAGAAAGACTCCGGTCAGCGTGACGGCGATCGTCCGGTCCCACTCCGGCATGCTGGTTTCGGTGAGCGACCTGTTCAGCGGCGCCCAGTAGGCGTTGTTGTGCAGGACGTCGAGTCGGCCGTAGGTCGCCACCGTGAGGTCGACCATCTGGCGGACGGACTCGTCGAGACTGACGTCGACGGTGCACTCCGTGGCCGCGTGCCCGGAATCGCCGATCTGCGCCACGGTACGTTCCGCGGCCGCAGTGTCGATGTCGGCGACCACCAGGTGGCCGCCCTCTCGCGCGAAGGCCAATGCGGTTTCCCGACCGATGCCTGACCCGGCTCCGGTGACGATGACGACCTTGCCGGCGAAGCGACCGCGCGAGGCAGGCGCCGGCGGCGGAGTAGGGGGAGGAGAAGGCGCACTCATGCTTCGTGACTCCGGCCGCCCAGGTAGCTGCCGGTCACCGCAGGATCGGCGAGTAGTTCTTCGGCCGAGCCGGTCATGACGACTGTCCCGGTGCTGAGGAGATAGCCCCGGTCGGCGCAGCCCAGGCCCTGCTTCACGTTCTGTTCGACCAGGAGGATGGTCAGTCCTTCCGAGGCCAGGTCGCGAATCAGGCCGAACACCTCACCGACCAGTAGCGGGGACAGTCCCAGGGACGGCTCGTCGAGCAGCAAGATCGTCGGCCGAGCCATCAGGGCACGCCCGATCGCGAGCATCTGCTGCTCGCCACCGGACAGGGTGCCGGCCTTCTGGGTGCGCCGCTCGCGCAACGGCCCGAACCGGTTCAGCACGCCATCGAGATCAGCGGCGATGTCGCCGGTGCCGCGCCGCGCGAACGCGCCGAGGGTCAGATTCTCCTCCACGGTGAGCGTCGGCAGGATCCGGCGCCCCTCCGGCACGTGCGCCATCCCGGCTCGGACGAGTTGGTCGCTGCGCCGATTCGTGACATCCCGGCCGTTCAGCAGGACCTGACCCGACCACGGGCGGATCATTCCGGAGACGGCGCGCAGGAACGTGCTCTTCCCTGCGCCGTTGGCGCCCAGCAGCGCGACGAGCTCACCAGGCGCGACGGTCAGGCTGATCCCGTCGACGCCGGTGATCCGGCCGTATCCCGCCCGCAACTCACGGACCTCCAGCGCCGGTGGCGCACTGGACGATTGGGACTCGGATGGGTGCGTCGGCTGAGCGGGTGTCGACTCGGAGGGTGCAGGGTCAGGTCCCAAGGTATGCCGTCCTGACCTCGTCGCTTGCCAGTGCCTCGCCGGGCAAGCCTTCGATCAGCGTTCGGCCGAAGTTGAGCACCGTGACGACGTCGCACACCGTGGCTATGAGCTCCATGTCGTGTTCGACGATCACGACGGTGATGCCCTCGTCGCGCAGGGCCCTGATCCGCGGCACCAACTCGACCCGCTCCTGGGCGGTCATGCCGGCTGCGGGCTCGTCCATCAACAGCAGACTCGGCTTGGCCGAGATGGCGCGGGCGATCTCCACCTGCTTCTGCACCCCGTACGGGAGCGTGGCCGCGCGGCGTTTGCGGAAGTCGGTCAGCCCGAAGATGTCCAATGCATGGTCGGCCTCGCGGTCGAGTTCCTTGTGACCTGCCGTGGGAAACGGCCAGAGCGACAGGAAGCCGGTGCGTGCGCGGGAGTGCTGACCCAACAAGACGTTCTCGCGCACGGTCAGACCGCCGAACAGCCGAAGATTCTGAAACGTACGGGTGAGCCCCAGCGGCACCCGCTTCTGTGGGGTCAGCCGGGTGACGTCTCGACCGTTCAGTTCCACGGTTCCCTCGGTGGGTGGGAGGAAGCCGGACATCACATTGAGCAGCGTGGTCTTGCCGGCGCCATTGGGTCCGACCACACCGTGGATGGAACCGCGTTCCACCTCCAGGCTCACCTCGGCCAGGGCGGTCACGCCGTCGAAGCGCTTCGTGACATTTCGCGCGCACAGCGTGCGGTCAGCCATCTCGACCGCCCCCGATGCGCCCAGAAACCAGCCGCTTGAACGAGTCCAGGGTGGATCGTCGTCCGGTGCGGCGGCCGATGATTCCCTGGGGCCGCAGGATCATCAGCACGACGAAGAGCAGCCCGTAGGTGATCTGGTAGTACTCCTCCAGGAAGTCGAACCAGATC
>JALZIL010000136.1 GCA_030860305.1 Actinomycetota bacterium | reverse complement strand
CCGTTGCAGTCGTCCGCGCTGCCACCGTCGACCGCGTCGAAGCCGCTCACCGCCCGACCACCGAAGTCGGTGTGGCCGAGGGCGATGCCGGTGTCTATGATGTACGCCTTCACGCCGGCGCCCTGTGACCTGGTCGTGTAGCTGTCGCTCAGCGGTAGCGCCCGCTGGTCGACCCGGTCCAGACCGTAGGACGGGGTCGGCGTCTGCGTGCCGGCGGAGCTCACCACGCCGTCCTTCTCGACCGAAGCGACGCCCGGCAGGGTGAGCAGCGTAGGCAGCAGAACGGACGGCAAGGTGACCGAGAAGCCCTTGATGGCGTTCTCGTAGACGTAGCCCACGTCGCCGCCGAGGGTTTCGGCGAGGCCAGCCACTGTCGACGGGGTGCCGCTGTCGAGGGTGACGATGTAAGAGGTCGGTGCCCCGAGCAACCCCGCATCGGCGGTGGCGCCGCCGGGCCAGGTGGCGCCGACGACCGCGGTGACGGCGGTGGCTGCGAGGACGAGCGAAAGGGGGCGGGGGCGAACGGACAACGTGGCTCCTCCGTGGCAGGCAGGGCAGCGCCGCCCTACCCGACAATAACGAGACATGAGCCGGATCGTTCCGGCCCTGGGCGGACGGAACGACTCAGGCCGGAACCGGCAGCAGCAGCTGCTGTCCGATGCGCAGCGTCGAGTCGCTGAGGTCGTTCAGCCGTCGAATCTGCGCGATCACCTCGCGCGGGTCGTTTTCCGGGGCGATGCGCTCGGCCACTGTCCAGAGTGACTCGCCCGGTTGGACCGTCATCTGCTCGAGGGCCGGGGCCGGCCGCGCCTGCGGAGCGGCCTGCGATCCGGCCCGACCCAGGGAGAACGCACCGAACAGCACGCTCACGAGCACGCCGAGGAGCAGGATCCGTCCCCGGCGCGTCAGGTGAACGGCGGGCGGGTGGGACCGCGGGCAGGTGGTGACGGACCGGGTCATCAGTGGCTGAGTCAGTTGCGGCGGCTGGGTCATGGGCTTCCTCCATCGGGTCTGTCGAGCGAACGCACGTTCGATCGAACCTCTGAGCGAAGTTGTACCCCGCGGCTCCGACAAAAGGCCAGACACGGTCGAACATGTGTTTGATCTGTGACCTGTTGCGCGTTACCGTCCGCGTGTCCGGGGCCAGCCCGCCCCTTCGATCGGAGGTCACCCATGGTCCGCAAGCAGTCGACATCAAGCAGCGCCGGCGCGTCCGGTGTCGTACGCGATTTTCCCGACGGACCGGCGGATGAGTCCGGCCTGACCCCGCGTCAGCGCAAGGTGCTCGAGGTCATCCGCGATTCTGTCGAGCGGCGCGGCTACCCACCCACGGTGCGCGAGATCGGTGAGGCGGTGGGGCTGACCAGTACGAGCAGCGTCTCCTACCAGCTCCAGGCGCTGCAGAAGAAGGGGTTCCTGCGCCGCGACCCCTCCAAGCCCAGAGCGGTCGACGTACGCCTGCCCGGTGCGGCCGCTGCGGCGATCGCCGCGGCCGACCAGGCGCAGGACGAGGCGGCCGAGCGCGCCGCCCACCCGACCCCCGCATACGTCCCGGTCATCGGGCGGATCGCCGCCGGCGGGCCGATCCTTGCCGAGCAGGCGATCGAAGACGTCTTCCCGCTCCCCCGCGAGCTCGTCGGCAGCGGCACGCTGTTCATGCTCAAGGTGGTCGGCGACTCGATGATCGACGCGGCGATCGCCGACGGCGACTGGGTCGTGGTGCGCCAGCAGCCGACGGCTGACAACGGCGACATCGTCGCGGCGATGATCGACGGTGAGGCGACCGTGAAGACCTTTCAGCGACGCGACGGACACGTCTGGCTGATGCCGCACAACGAGACGTACGCACCGATCGACGGCGACAACGCGGTCGTCCTCGGTCGCGTCGTCACGGTGCTTCGCAAGGTCTGAACGGGCCGGTCGACGGCCGGCTGGGTCAGCCGCCGATCAGCTCCGCCCTGGCCTGCTTGACCTCGACACCCACCGGGTTCCCGGTTGTCGTGGCCGTACCCGCCACCACCTGCACCGGACCGCCATCGATCCGGAACGTCCCGGTCCATTCAATGACCACGTACACGTTGAGCGCGCCCGACTGCGCGTACTCGTGCAGGACGCGCCCCTGCGAGCCCGGCACCGCAGTCGTGGCCGTCGCACCGTCCCCGAAGTGCCAGGTCCATCGCGCTGCTGTCGCCGTGATCACCACCGACCGGCCCAGGATTGTCAACGGGATGTCGTAGCTCGCCGGGCTCGACGTCGTGAAGATCGTGTCGATGTTCACCAACGTGGCCGGCCGCGGCGAGATCTCCGGCACCCCCTTGAGCACCACAACCCGCTGAAACTCCCGGTTCACGATCCCGGGGATCGCGAGCACCGGGTCGGGCGCATCAGCACTTGAACCCCGGCAGACAAAGGGTGGCTCAGCGACCCGCGTGAACGGCGGGTCATCATTAGGAATCCGACTGTCGACCGTGCGCCGGAAGATCCAGGACCTCACCTCGCCAGGCACGGGACATGAGGTCACGGCCTGATCACACAGGTTGTCCAGGCTGTCCGGCCCATTTCCCAGGCAGGTGGGCACATAGATCGTCTCAGTCGTGAACGGCGACTTTGGACGCACTGCAACTTGTTTCGGCTTGCCTGAGTAGGACTCGGGCTGGTCAGAACTTTTAGCGTCGAGATCGAACCCGTCTGTCTTTCCCGTTACGCAGGCTTCATCAACTCCCGCCTGCTTGCACGGATCCCCCGGGGTGCTTTGTGCAGTCGTCGCCGGCGGAAGGAGAGTGAATGCGAGCACCAGCCCGAACCAGCTCATTTCAGGCCCCCGCCACGCGGTAGCCCTGAACGACCCAACTGCTTCCCTTACGTATCAACCGCATCTGAGCGTTGGTTAGAGGTACTGGACCAGTCGTTGCTCGTTCTTGACCCGAGGCATCTACAACACGTGCGGCTGTTCGCTCATAGGAAACATCGACGAGAACGTCACCATTCTCCACTGCCGGAGCCACGGCCGACTTGACGACATAGTTACCCCCGATTCGCTTTCGTCCCTCCATGTTCAGTCCGTCGATTGCTTCTATAAGGGCATCGCAGCCACCGCAGCCCGCTGCGGATGCCGCCCGCAAGGCCGAGGAATCAGAGGTCGCGAAGGCTGTCCCCACTAATTCCAGATAAAAGCGCGCGAATGCTGCGGCCCCCTCCGCGGTCTCCGCTGCAGCCTCTGGCGGCGGACTCGGAACCGCAGCAGTGCTTGGCGATGCCGATGGTGCCGGTGGCAGGACCGTCGGCTCCTTCTCGTCCGACGTGCACCCTGCCAGGAGCACAGAGAACATGAGCAGCGTCCCGACTCCCCGGTTCGTCACGGCGGCAGCGTATCGGGCTGGGCGAGCGGTTCGCGGTGGCCTGTGGACAAGGACGTCTACTCGCCGACATACCGACCGCGGCCCCTATGCAGACTGCCCCTGGGGTCAGGGGCAGTGTGCATAGGGGCGTGAGTGGTGCATGGCTGCCGGCAAAGCCTCCGCGCTCCCTGCAGAACTGCCATCGTCGGGGAGAGCAGTTCGGTAGGCACTGGAGGGGGACCGCCCAACCGCCCGGGTGTCGGGCTGACGCACCGCCGCTCAGGCCACCAGATACGCGTGCAGCTCCGCCGCGAGCTGCGGCCCGACGCGGGCCGACAGGCGGGTCCCC
>JALZIL010000126.1 GCA_030860305.1 Actinomycetota bacterium | reverse complement strand
CTGCCGGCCGACCCGGCGGTCGCGTTCGGCGTACCCAGATGCCAGCAGATCCGGTCGTGCAGGTCGGCAACCGCGCGCTGGGAGTAGGGCGGCGGTACGAACGGGTGGACGGCGCGCGGCCAGAACGCCATCACGTCCCACGCGACGTTGACGCCGCGCCGCAACGACTCCTGGCGAATGGCACCGCGGCCGAGGAAGACCAGCCCCACCGCGAGTCCGATCAGCACGACGGTGCCGATGGCGATCACGACCTTGGCCCCGCCGATCGAGACGTCCTCGCTGAGCGACCCCAACGGCCCCGGCAGGTTGAACGGATCGGTAGCGTCCTTGCGGCCCAGGAACTCTGCGCCGGCGGCGACGGACAGGACGAGACCGAAGATCGCGAATACCCAGAAGACCAGTTGCAGCGAGTTCTTCAGCCGGGCCTGCCACATGGCGCTGGCGACCCGGCCGATCCAATGCTCGGGCAACCGCAGCGGCGGGTTGGTGCCGCGCCCGAACGAGAACGCCGCCCTGGCCCGGTCGGTGAACTCCGCGCGCCGACTCAGGTAGGAGATACCGGCGCCGATCGCCAGTCCGACCATGACCAGAAAGGTCAGACCCCAGGCGTAGGCGATCCGTTGCAGCAGCGGCGAGACCTCGTAGTTCGGCCCCTCTCCTCGGCCCAGGAACCACGCCCAGCCGAACGGCATCGCAGCTGCGTACCCGACGGTGATGAAGGTGCCCACGGAGGCAGCCAGCGCGGCGGTCATGCCCAGGGCGAAACGCGCGAACGGCGGCGGCGGGGCTGCGGTGCCGTGGGTACGGGTGGCTGCGGCGAGGACCCAGTTGGCCACGAGGAGCACCACCATCCCCACGACGCAGGCCACCAGCACGCCGAATGCGGCGCCGTCGATGCCCGGCAGCGCCGTACCTCGGTTTCCGCCTCCCGGCCGTCGCCCGGCCAGCCATACCGAGAACGCCAGGTCGAGGACGGCGAGGATGACGAAACCGGTGCTGACGCCGGAGATCACGCCGTGCCACCAGTTGCGCAGGCTCTCGGGGCGACCGGTGGTCCGTACGGTGGCGCTCTGCTCCGGATCACCCAACAGGATGATGATGAGGGTCAGCAGCGCGATCAGGCCGATCGAGATCCAGAAGCTCCAGAACACTGCGGTGTTCGCGCCGTTTACCCCCTTGCCGACTGCCGCTCCCAGGGTGGCGACCAGGGCGAGGCCGGTGGCGAGGTGGAGTTTGCGCAGCGCCGGGGCGTCGGTGTCCCCGGTGAAGAACCGCCGGAACCGCAACTCGGTCGGCGGAACGTCCGCGGCGACGTCTTCGGTGCCTGGGCCGCGGCCGTCGGCGTGCTCGGCGTCCCGGCTCGCGCCGCCCAATCTGCGCCCGAAGGAGAACAGCAGGGCCAGCACCGCGACGCAGGCCAGCATTCCGGCGGCGATCGGCCAGCCGGGCATGCTCGCCCAGTCCGGCAGGTTGCGCGTCGGACCCCATTGCCAAGCAGTCAGGTCCATGGTCACGACGGCGACGCCGAGCAGCAGGGTGGCGGTCAGCCCGAGCCCGAGCAGCCGCAACATGGCGCCCGCCACCGCGTGCGCGAGCTTGGCGAGCCTCGACGTGGGCGCGGGCAGCATGAACTGCGCCGCATTCACAAAGCCGAACGGCAGGATCAGCAGCCACAGCCCCTGCCGCCAGGATCCGGAGGTGAACTTGCCCCAGTGGTAGCCCTCCAGGATGTGGTCCGGCGCCGGCCTGGTCTCGTTCTGCTGGGCATCGCACGGGCGGAAGAACCGGCTGAATTCGTCCCCGCCGACCTGCCGCACATGTGCGCTGCCCAGCATGTCTTCCGGTGGCGTTCCGCTGACCCCGTGGATGCGTAGTTCGACCCACGGACGTTCGCCGCGCGGGCGCGCAACCCGCGGACGCCGCGGCTCGGCCATCTCCCTCCCCTCGTGAACGAATCTGAACGGAGTCTGGCCGAGATCGGGTAGCGGCGGTAGCTACTCGTACGTGTCGCCTCGTGACTCAGTGTTGGCGGCTCAGAGATCGGTGAAGTCTCGCAGCCACTGGTCGATGGTCGACATCGTTGCCTCATCCGTCGCTCCGGCACGGCCGGTGATCCTGGATCTGGTGATCGTCCGAGGCTGCTCGGTCATCGCAAAGCTCAGCCGAGGCAGCTCCACATCCGGACCAACGACGGGTACGTGGTGCGGCCAGGCCCGGTCGGTTGTGGTGACGGGTACGACGATCACCAGTTCAGGAATGTTGGACAGGTATCCGTGGCTGGCGATCACTACGGCAGGTCGCGTCCCCGCCTGCTCGTGTCCCTGGGTCGAGTCGAGGTCGACCCAGACGATCGAACCGCGCCGGAGCGGCCCGCTCACTCGGATAGGCCGTCGGCAACGACCGCATCCCAGGCGCCGGTCTCCTCGGCGTAGTCGAGATCGGCGGTTCCCGCGTAAGCCTTCTTGACCGCGGCAAACCGCTGTTCGCGCTCATAGGAGTCCAGCAACTCACCGATGAGTGCGGCCGCAGTCACTCCTCGCTGGGCGGCATCCCGAGAGATTCGCTCACGCAAACCGCGCGATACCTTGATCGTCGTCAGATCCGGCATACCGTGCAGCATACCTGGGCCGGACCAGGCTTGTCATACTAGAGATTTGGGCGCGGAAGTCAGCGGACGTGATCTGGAGCCTTTACGCGCGCGCGAGCCACCCACGCTCGATGCTCCGCAGGAGTGCCGGATACACGATCAGGTACCGGAATGGCTTGATCGCCGTCATGTAGGCAGCGCCGAACTGCCCGTTGGGCTTGACCAAGACGGCCAGCTGGCCGTGGTAGCCGCCGGACTCGTCTGGGACCCAGCCGATGTGCATGACCGTGTGCACGGTCCGGTTGGCCATCTCCGCCGCCCACTCGTCCTCGAGCAGGTACAGCGAGGTGAAGGGGACGTCTTTGAAGTCCGGACCTGGTGGCGCATCGCGCAGATCGCTCGGCAGCCGATCCCTCAGCGAGGTCACCCTGGAGCCAAGACCGGCGTCTTTGCCGTCCCAGCCGAACAGTGCTCCGATCTTCCATCGGGCCTCCCACAAGAAGCGGACGACAAGCGGGGCACCCTGTGGAAAGTTGTCCGAGTTGTCCGAGACCATGCTCGACACCAGCCGGGGGAGGTCGTCTGGACCGCCCGGTGTCTGGAGCGCCCAAACGTCCTCGACCTCGAAGTCGGGGGTGAGCTCGTGGATGCGCCAGGGGCGCGAGGTGTGTGCGGTGTTCGGCAACTTCATTCGTGGACCTCCATAGCTGTGTTTGCGGGTGGCGTTGCGGCTCCAACGCTCCGTGGATCGGTCGAGAAGGGATTGGGCGGCGACCGCTAGATCCCTGGCCTTCCATCTCGGCGGTAGGCCGAGGTGGCTGGCTACCTTGTCTTGGGGGATCAGCTCGTAAGAGATGTGCTCGGAGCAGGCTGCGAACATCACCAACGTCTCGAGGGACACTTTCTGAAGGCGTCCCGTAGGTCCGGCTCTGGTAATTGCGCGTATGGATGACAACGACTTTCCCAGGACGATGTCCCTTAAGAAGTTGTCTGAATCGTGAGCCGAAGTCATGGAGACGCTCGGCAGGGGCCATGAAACTTCATGGCTCAAGGCGGCGAAGAGCCGGGTCATCGACCAGATTGCCCTCCTTCGACCGGTAGGCGAGGTAAGCCCTTCCTCCAACGAGGTGCACTCCGAGCACCCCGTCGAACTCGAGTGCACAATCCTCGGCTGCCTCGGTCACGGGAGGATGATCTCACGTCGAATCGCATGCTTTTCGTTCCTGCGAACCGTGAGGATCGGCGCTAGGCCGCGGAGAGGAACTCAGCCAGCTCTGGGCCCAAAAGCGGACTCGCCGGCGGCTCCGGTTGCGTGTCACAGGAATACGGATAACCGCTGTGGACTTTCAGCGCCGTCGGTAGACATCGCGGCGATGCTCGGCCACGAGCACGGTCACCACCGCCACTTGTTCGTCGATTGTGTAGAGCACCCGGTAGGCGCCTCTGCGGGCCGCCCAGCGGCCCTCGAGTTCTCGACTTAGTGGCTTGCCGACGCGCCGCGGTTCGCGCAGCAAGTCTCCGGTAATGAATTCGACCACCGCCGACGCGACAGACTCCGGCAGTTCGTTGGCGATGGCTCTTGCTGCTGGACGCGTGACGCGCAAACTGGTACCGCTGCTCAGGAAGCCCAGCCACTCGTCAGGGTGCCCGCTCGGCAACCAGAGTTCGTAGTTCGGCCTCGTCGAGTACCTCGCCGGCGGCGGCGGCAGCCTCGCCATCGCGGAGAGCCTGCATTGTGACAGGGTCGGAGAGCACGTCCAGTGTCTCCTCAAGCGCTGCAAGATCGTCCGGGCTGATCAACACCGCCGCTGGACGACCGTTACGGGTGATCGTCACCCTCTCGTGGGTTGAATCGACGCGGTCGACGAGCGTCGATAGGGCACTGCGTGCTTCGCTCAACGGCAGGGTCTCCATGCAGTCACTGTACAGAATAGCGTGCAATTTAGCTCGGTTACATGACGGACGGGATGAGCG
>JALZIL010000291.1 GCA_030860305.1 Actinomycetota bacterium | reverse complement strand
TTGGGATCGCGCCGCAGGTAACCCTTGCGTTGCAAGGTGCTCAACTGATGCGCGACCGACGACGCCGAAGACAGTCCAACCGCCTCGCCGATCTCTCGGACCGACGGCGGATAGCCGCGGCGGTCGATCGAGTCGCGGATCACCTCGAGGACGCGACGCTGCCGGACGGTCAGCCCGTCGCCGCCGTCGGACCGGTCGGGGAACGTCTGGACGTTGCTGTCCTTGGCCGTGCGACCGTTGCTCGTACCGCTCTGCTTGCCCACCGTTGCGCCTCCCAACTGGCTGTATCGCTGACAGTGACGCTAACCTGCCTGGACCAGATGTTCAAACATGTGTTCGAACGACACGCCGGTTTTTCCAGCAGCCCACCCCCCGCCGGACCTTCGCCCCCAGCGTCATGAGCCGGACAGGCGAAACCGCAGATGCTGGCCGGGCCTGGCCTGGGCGGCGTCGTCCACGTCGGCTCGACCGATCACTGCGATGACCGGGTACCCACCGGTCACCGGGTGATCGGATAGGAACAGTGTCGGCTGACCGTCGGGGGAAACCTGCAGGGCGCCGACGACCATTCCTTCGCTCGGCAGTTCGTCGGCACGGGACCGCTCGAGGACCGGGCCGGCCAGCCGCATCCCCACCCGATTCGAATCGGCGGTGACCTCGTACCGGTCGTGTAGGAGAGCGCGCATCGCCGCTTCAGTGAACCAGTCGTCGCGCGGTCCGATACGCACGGACAGGGTGAGCTCTCCCTCAGCCGGCTCAACGACGGCTGCCAGATCGAGATCGGGAGCGGCGCCGTACGCCGTACCGATCGGCATAATGTCGCCGTCCCGCAGCGGATCCGGGCCGATGCCGGACAAGATGTCCGTGCTCCGGGACCCGAGCACCTCCGGAACCCGGATGCCGCCTCGGATCGCGAGATAACTGCGCAGCCCGCGCAGTGGACGCCCAAGTTCTGCCTGCTGGCCCGCCGGGAGGGCAATCGGCGCGTTGGTGCCGTACAAGATCCCGCCTACGGTGATCGGGGTAGGTGCGCCGGTGACGGCAATGAGCAGGTCGTGGTCGGCCCGCACCGCCAGACCGCCGAGGGTCACTTCGAGGGTTGCCTCGTCTTCGACGTTGCCGACCAGCCGATTGGCCAGCCGGTGCGACCGGCGATCGGCTGCGCCAGACCTCCCGATGCCGAGCTGGGCGAACCCTGGTCGTCCGGCGTCCTGCACGGTAGTCAATGGCCCGGTTCGCAGCACCAAGAGTTGCCGATCGTTCCCGGGTTTGTCCGCGCTCATGTGTCTCATGTGCAGTCCACGAAGCGGACGCCTACGCCCGGACGCAACTGCGCCGGTGGATCGGCCGCAAGGTCGAACAAGGTCGCGGTCGTACGGCCGATCAACTGCCAGCCGCCGGGCGAAGCGCGCGGATAGACGCCGCTGAATTCACCGGCCACACCGATGGAACCGGCCGGAACACTGGTGCGTGCTGTGGGCCGGCGTGGGATCGACAGGGCATGCGGAGTCACGAGATAGCCGAACCCGGGAGCGAAGCCGCAGAAGGCTACCTGCCACTGGCTAGCGGTGTGCCACCCGATGAATTCGTCGCGGGACATCCCCGTTCGTGCCAACACGTCGCCGATGTCAGGACCGTCGTAGCAGGCCGGGATTTCGACGACCTCGCTCGGCGGTTCCGGTCGGGATGCCCACCGGATCCTGCGTACGGCGTCAGCGACCCTTCGCAGGGTGGTGCGATCGATATCGCAGTGCAGCAGGACCGTTCGTGCAGCCGGCACGCACTCCAGGACTCCAGGCGGCGGTTGTGCACGAAGTTCCGCGGCCAGGGCCAGGACTGAGTCGAGATCATCGAGCTCGACCAAGAGCGCGCGTTCCCCGACGGTCATGATCCGCAACTCAGCCCCCTTTGACGGGTCACTGGGAACATCTGTTCGAAAAAGTTCGCCGTAGATCTCGGTTTTGTCGGACCCGCCTGGTAGAAATCGCACAGACGTTCGATCGAACAACCGTTCGATCCCCTTCCCCGGGCGTCTGTGTTGAGGAGGATCCCATGCTCGCCACCTTGGAGCGTCCCACCAGTCAGCCGGTCTGCCGCCCGGTCGAGGCGCCGGCCCTCCGCGCCGTCCGACCTGCATCGGCCGAACCGATCCGGCTGAGTGTGGTCCCTCCGTCGATTGATTGCCCGCGGTCTGTCCGACTCGCGACTCGTTCGGCGCGTGATCGACAGGCCGCTCGGCCAGTGCAGATCGGCCGCGTGCGCTTGACGATGCGTGCCCGCCGGTTGCTGGCCGGCCTTGCGTTCCTCGGCTGCGCCGCGCTGGGAGTCGTCGCTGTTGACGTTGCGACAGCGCTGGCCCCGTTCTCCACGTCGACGTCCTACGTCGCACAGGAAGC
>JALZIL010000051.1 GCA_030860305.1 Actinomycetota bacterium | reverse complement strand
CTTGCGCCGCGCATACCGGCACCGCGCTGGCCGTCTGATCGGCGAATCGAGTCACGCTGATCGAGTGTGGGCGGCCTGCACGTACCCCGGCCTCGATCGCTGCGCCGACGTCGTCGACGTGGACGTGCACCTTCCACAGTGCGGACAGTTGGGACCTCGCCGACGGTTGCGACGGTAACGAGAGTCGCACCGGGGTTGCGGCGCCGACGATGACCAGCGAATCGCCGAGCGCGGCGAGGTCGACGCGCAGGGCGTCCACCGCAGCATCGTCGGCCTCGTCCAGAAGGAACTGCACCTCGTACCCGAAGGTCGCCTCGTATCCCGATGTCGCCTCGTATCCGGCTGTCGCTGTGCCGACCCGCCGGGGTGCGTCCAGGTGCTGCGGGCCGGGAACGGAGGGTGGAGGCAGAACATGTCCAGACAGCTCATCGGCTACCGATGCGGCACCGTCCTGGAGGCCGTCGCCGATGACCGTGGCAAGCAGTGTGTCCAAGAGCACACACAGGCCTCGGCCTCCAGCGTCGACGACGCCCGCGCGGGCAAGTACAGCCAGCTGCGACGGGGTTCGGGCCAGAGCCTGCGCGCCGGCGGCTGCAGCGGCTCGGGTCACGTTCACCAGCCGGGGGCGTTGCTCAGCGGAGGCTGCCACGGTGGCGGCATCAGCCGCGACCCGGGCCACGGTCAAGATCGTGCCCTCGACAGGTACGGCGACCGCTGCGTAGGCAAGGTCGGTCGCGTGGGAGAGGGCAGCGGCGAGTGCGACACCATCGGCCGGGCCGTCGTGGCCCAGCCGGTCGGCGATCCCGCGCAACAACTGGGAGATGATCACGCCGGAGTTGCCTCGCGCACCCAGCAGCGCGCCGCGCGCCATCAGGTCCAGAGCGGCGCCCAGCTCAGCCTGCTGATCGCCAGGCGCTTGATCGCAGTCGTTGAGAGCCTCGAGTGCCGACCGCAGGGTCAGGTGAAGGTTCGTACCGGTGTCCCTGTCTGGAACCGGGTAGACGTTGAGCGCGTCGATCTCGGGGGCTGCCGCTGCCATCGCGGCACAGGCACTTCGCGCCCAGCGCCGTACCGCGCGAGCATCGAAGATCTCCAACGCTCCCACCTCCGTGCTCCCTGAGCGGCGCCTCCGGACAGGTGTCTGCCGGTGGCCAGCGAGCCTAATCACCGCCGCCGACGGCCAACGAGACCGGCGAAAGGAGGCCATCGCGGGGCCCTGCGGGGCCGGCTCAGCCGGGGTCGGTTACCCTTGGAGACGCTGCCGTGTCCGAACCCGGTGTGCCGTTCGTGCTGTTATCTCGAGGAGTGATCATCCGTGGCTGCGGTCTGCGACGTCTGTGCCAAGGGCCCCGGCTTCGGTAAGTCGGTGTCGCACTCCCATCGGCGCACGTCACGTCGGTGGAACCCGAACATCCAGACCGTACGGGCCAAGGTCGGCCAGAGCGCTCGCAAGCGGATGAACGTCTGCACCTCCTGCATCAAGGCCGGCAAGGTGGTCCGCGGCTAGTCCGCCCACTCTCGGTTGCCCCCGAGGGCTCGCGCCGAATCGGTGATCACCGAGATGACCGTGGACGTCGGCAGCCGAACCGAGTCGATGATCAGGTGATAGTGCCGAGCCTCGTTCATCCGGCACCGGTAGAAATGCCGCACGTACGCCTCCCGTGCCGAATCGTTGTCCCGAACCAGACGTTCGGCCTGCTCTCGGGTCAGGCCATGCTCGCGTTGGATATGAGTCAACCTTGCCGCGACCGGCGCATCCAACCGCACGTGCAGCGCCCCTGGCACTGCGGCCAGCACGAGGGCACCTGCCCGGCCGAGGATGACTGCGCCGCTGCCTTCGGCGATCTCGTGCAGGACCTTCTCGGTCTGTTCGCGAAAGATCCGCTCGTCGGGCACCGGGTTGTAGGCGATCGGCCCAGCTCCGGCCGCCAGGTCTGGAACCAGCGCCATCGAGGAGATCAGCCGGGTGAACCCCGTGCTGATTGTCTCGTCCTTCGCCTGCGCATCGGCAACCGAGACGCCCAGCTTCTCCGCAACTCGCATCGGGATCGCGCGATCGACGAACGGTAGCCCGAGCGCTTCGGCGACGGCGGGGCCGATCTCGCTTCCGCCGGCTCCGAACGTGGCGGAGAGAGTCACGACGGTCATTGAGCTCGCCTCCTCGTCCAACGCATCCGGCTCGCGGCAGTCAGCCCCAGTGCGCGAAACCTGAGCCTGCCAGCTCCCGCCCCTCGTCGGGCAGACCGGCTACGCCGACACCGGTTCCGTCCTCGACCCAGCCGACCTCGCGCCATGGAGCCGGAAGTTCGATGTGCGGCGGGAAACAGGCCAGCAGGGCGTGGTCGTCACCGCCGGTGAAGATCCAGCGAAGTGGATCTGTGTTCATCGCCGTACCGACGTCGCGCAGGACGTTCGGAATCGGGAACTTGGCCACGTCCAGGACGATCCGGACGCCGCTGGCCACGGCCACGGTTTCCGCGTCACGAAGCAGGCCGTCGCTGACATCGCACATGGCGGCGGCGCCGAGCGCGGCCGCCTGAGGTCCGGCCGGATAGGGCACCTCCGGTCGTCGGTAGGCCGACACGACCGATCCCGGTGAGCGGAATCCTCGACCCAGTACCGCCAGTCCGGCCGCTGCGTACCCCAACCGCCCGGCAAGGGCCACCCGGTGGCCGACCAGAGCTCCGTCCCGCGTGACCGGCCGCGCTCCCTTCATGTCCCCGAGAGCGCTCACCGCGAGGATCAGCGTCTTGCTCTCGACGACGTCCCCACCGATCACCGCGGCTCCGAACGGCTGGCATTCCTCGCGCAACCCCTCGTACAGGTCATCGAGCCAGGCGATCGGTAGCTCGCCGGGCATGGCCAGGCCCACCAGCAGTCCGGTGGGCCAGCCGCCCATCGCGGCGATGTCGGCCAGGTTCGCAGCGGCCGCTCGGTGACCGATGTCCTTGGCCGGTGCCCAGTCCCGTCGGAAA
>JALZIL010000031.1 GCA_030860305.1 Actinomycetota bacterium | reverse complement strand
ATGAGCCACGCCGAGTTGGACCTGCTCGGTGTCCGGTTGGATGACACGCAGGTCGTCGTCCTGTCCGACCCACCACCTCCGGGGTCGATCGCCGAGAAGCGGGCCGAACGTCAGGTCGCGCTGTGCTTCGGCCTCGCGACGCTGTTCTCATTCGCCTTCGTAGTGGTCTTCTGGGGTTCGGGCTGGTTCCTCCCCGACTGGGAGTACGAGGTCGGCGGGTCTGTGTTCGGTGCCTTGTTCACCCCACTGCTGGGTCTGACCATGGGTGCGGCGCTGGCTTTCCTCGGCGTCGGGATCGTGTTGTGGGCCAAGAAACTCATGCCGCACGAGGTCGCCACCCAGGGCCGGCATGGCGGAGCCTCGGACCCGGTCGATGCCCAGACCGCCGGTGGAACGATCATGGCCGGTTTCGAGCGGACCGGCTTGGCCCGGCACAGCATCGTCCGACGCTCGCTGTTGGGCGCCGGAGGCGCCTTGGGACTGCTCGCCCTGATGCCACTGGGCGGTCTGATCAAGAACCCCGGCCGCCGCGATGAACTAATGGAGACCGCGTGGGGCGAGGGGGTCCGCCTGTTGCGCGATGACGGCACCCCGATCCGTCCGTCGGACATGCTGCCGGGTTCCCTGGAGACGGTTTTTCCCGCCGTAGAAGGGGGTAATCGGCAGGCCGACGCCGCGACGATGCTCATCCGGTTACGCCGGGAGCAGGTCGAGGAGGTAGCCGCACCGGCCGGGCAGGAGGACTTCGCCTGGGAGGACTATCTGGCGTTCTCCAAGATCTGTACGCACGCCGGCTGCCCGGTGTCGCTCTACGAGCAGGAGACCGGGCGAATCCTGTGCCCGTGCCATCAGTCGCAGTTCGACGTCACCCGCGGCGCCATGCCGGCCTTCGGACCCGCCGCCCGAGCGTTGCCGCAGCTGCCGATCGCCGTCGACGAAGAAGGCTTCTTCGTCGCCCGCAGCGACTACCCTGAACCAGTAGGTCCGTCGTTCTGGAACCGGGAGACCTAGCCATGAGTGCCCCTACCCTCCCGCCGCGATCGACGCCGTCCAGCGGCTCCGGCACCGGGCGCGCTGGAGAACCGGTCACCCGGGTAGGGCGTGCCGCTGCGGACTTCGATGACCGGATGACGATCTCACCCTGGCTGCGCCGCACGTTGAACAAGGTCTATCCCGAGCACTGGTCCTTCCTGCTCGGGGAGATCGCTCTCTACTCCTTCGTCATCCTGTTGCTGACCGGGACATACCTCACGTTCTTCTTCGACGCCACGATGCAGGAGGTCGTGTACGAGGGCTCGTACGCGCCGCTGCGGGGACGCGAGATGTCAGCGGCCTACGCCTCCTCGTTGGACATCTCCTTCGATGTCCGCGGTGGCCTGCTGATGCGCCAGATCCATCACTGGGCGGCGCTGTTGTTCGTCGCCGCGATCTTCGTGCACATGATGCGGATCTTCTTCACCGGAGCCTTCCGCAAGCCGCGTGAGGCCAACTGGACCATCGGTGTGCTGCTGCTGGTCCTGGCCACGCTCGAAGGCTTCACCGGATACTCGCTGCCCGACGACCTGCTTTCTGGTACCGGCCTACGGATCGCCAGTGCGATCGTCCTGTCCGTACCGGTGATCGGCACCTGGGCGCAGTACGCCGTCTTCGGCGGCGAGTTCCCCGGCGATGACATCATCGGCCGGTTCTACATCGCGCATGTGTTGCTGATCCCCGGCATTCTGCTGGCGCTGATCGCGGTGCACCTACTTTTGTTGATCAAGCAGAAGCACACCCAGTTCCCGGGCCCGGGCAAGACCGAGAAGATCGTGGTCGGACACCGTTTCTACCCGGTCTTCATGGCCAACGGCGGCAGCCTGTTTATGTTGGTCTTCGCCGTCTGCGCCGCTCTGGGTGGCCTGATCCAGATGAACCCGATCTGGCTGTATGGCCCGTACAACCCCGCTCAGGTGTCCTCCGGTTCACAACCGGACTGGTACGTCGGCTTCCTGGACGGCTCCACCCGACTGTTCCCCGCCTGGGACATCTCCCTGTTCGGCTATCAGATACCGGCGATCTTCTGGCCCACGGCGGTGCTTCCCGGGATCCTCGTCGCCCTCCTACTGCTCTACCCGATGATCGAGCGCAGACTGACCAAGGACAACGCGCACCACAACCTGCTGCAGCGGCCGCGCGACGTGCCGGTCCGTACTGCGCTGGGCATGATGGTGATCACCTTCTACATGGTGCTGTGGATTTCCGGCGGCAACGACCTGATCGCGGACAAGTTCAACATCAGCCTCAACGCGATGACCTGGATCGGCCGGATCGGCTTGATCGTGCTGCCGCCGATCGTGTACGTGGCGACCTATCGACTCTGTCTCGGGCTGCAGCGACACGACCGCCAAGTGCTCGAGCACGGCATCGAGACCGGGATCATCCGGCGGTTGCCCAGCGGTGAGTTCATCGAGGTGCACCAGCCCCTGGGGCCGGTCGATGAGCACGGCCACGGTCTCTTGCAGTACGGCGGCGCGCCGGTCCCGAAGAAGATGAACAGCCTGGGCGGGGCCGGGCGACGAGTAAGGGGCTTCTTCTCCCCCGTCGAGGAGCCGGCCGCGATCGAGTCGGCTCAGGTCGAGAGCGACCAGCGCGAGCTAACCGGCTCTGGCCGGCCCGCCGACGGCGGTCGACCCTCCGACGGGGGCCGTCCCTCCGCCGAGCGCCCCTGACGCGATCACGCTCCTTCCACTCCTACGCCGCCCATCGACGTCGGGCTTGGCCAGTAGCGTGATCGCCATGAACGAGGGCGCGCCGCGGGGCCAGTACGAGCGGTTCCCCAGTTTTCACGGTTGGTGTGACGACTTCGACTCCGCCGTCGTGGACTCCTATGCGGACCTCCTCGATCAGGCTCGGGCAAGCGCCACGGACGAGGCGATGCGAGCCGCCGTCGAGGTCGCGACGCGGTATGCCGCCGTGGACACCGGCGCGATCGAGGGTCTTTACACCACCTCCCGCGGCTTCACGCGCACCATCGCCGAACAGACGGCCACCTGGGAGGCCGCCTTGAGACAGCACGGCAAGGATGTCGAGCGATCCATCGCCGATGCCCTGAACGGTTACGAGATGGTCCTTGACCTCGTCACTGGACGGAGCCCGATCACCGAGTCCTGGATTCGCCAGCTACATGAAACGATCTGCGCCTCGCAGACCAGCTACGAAGTGATCACCGCGATCGGGCCGCAACGCCAAACACTGCCCAAGGGGCAGTACAAGCAGATGCCGAACAACCCGACAAGCACGGAGACCGGCAGGGTCCATCACTACGCGCCGGTCGTGGACACGCCGATGGAGCTGGCGCGATTTCTCGACGAGTTGAGCAGTGACGAGTTCGAAGTTGCTCACCCGGTGCTACAGGCGGCGTACGCGCACTATGCGTTCGTGTGCATTCATCCGTTCGCCGACGGCAACGGCCGCGTTGCCCGTGCGCTGGCCTCGGTGTTTCCCTATCGCTCGCCGGGCGTACCGCTGGTGGTCTTCGCCGACCAGAAGGATGTCTACATCGATGTCCTGGAGGCCGCCGACGACGGTCGCCCGGGCTCGTTCGTCGCCTTTATCGCCGAACGGACGATCGACACCATCGACTTGGTGCGCGCCACCCTGACCAGGGGCAACACGACACCGCCGGAGGAGTCGTTGGCCGCCCTCCGCCGCGACCTAGCGGGGCGGGCGGGGCCCGGTCATGGGGAGTACGACGCCGCAAGCAAGCGCATCATGGGCCTGATTCGCGAGCAGCTCACCGTGTACGTGGACGGCCTCGACCTTCCGCCCGGGGTGGAGTTCATGCAATTCGATCTGACGACAAACCCTCCGGCGCAAGCACCGACGGGCTACCGCGCGGCGGGTCACGCAGTCAGCGGCTATCAGATCGTGATTCCAACTCCCGTACACGTGCTGCAACGCGGGGACCTCCAGATCTGGTCGGCGCGCCCGGAGGCCGATGGGCCGGACTTCCTCGGAACCGCCTCGACTAGTGATCTCACCCTGGCCGTCCGCCTCCGCGACATAGTGCCGGCCGAATCGGCGGTCCTGGGGATAAAGATCGCCAATTGGGTGGAGGCAGTCATCGCCAACGACCTCGCTGCGTTCAGAGCGGAGCTGCACCGAGCCCTGGTGGCCAGCGGCTACCAGGCCGATGTGTAACTGAAACCGCCATGGCGGACGTCTCAACCAAGACCTCTGAAGCAGCGGAGTGTCAGTCGTGGGCTGGCGGTGAGTGGTAGTACTCGAAGAGCAGGCCGCCGATGGCAAACATCAGTGCCGCGACCCCGATGATGATCAGCCACACGTAGTAGTAGGCGAGCCCGGCTCCGAGCAGCGCAGCCGCGGCGGCAAGCGTGACCGGCCAGTAGCTACCCGGGCTGAAGAAACCCAGGTCCCCGGCACCTTCGGCGATCTCGGCGTCCTTGCGATCTTCGGGGCGCAGGTCGATGCGCCGGGAGACGAACCAGAAGAAGCCGCCGATGATCAGGCACAGCCCACCGGACAGGCCAAGTGCGGTGGTGCCGATCGGCTCTTCCGCCCAGATCCCGTAGACAACGGCGAGGCCGACCAGGAAGACCGCGAGACCGTTGAAAACCAGCGCCTCCATCTTCACGACTGATCCTCCTGTCGATGACCGCTCTTCCGGTTCTCGGTGCGGCTGCTAATCACCGCTACTCACGGCTTGTTCACGATCGGTGTCCATCGGGCGGGTGGTCGAGGATTGCGGATCCTGTCCGATCTCCTCGAGTGCCTCGGCCGTCGTCGACCCGGACTCGCGAGCATCGATGTAGGAGCCGAAGTCCTCTTCGCTGACCCCACGAACCTCGAAGTTCATATACGCGTGATAGCTGCCGCACAATTCCGCGCAGCGCCCGACGTAGGCGCCCTCTTCTCGGACGGTGACCTGGAAGACGTTGTCCTCGCCGTTCTCGTTGCCCGGAATCACGTCGAGCTTGAACAGGAACTCCGGAACCCAGAAGGAGTGGATGACATCGGCGGAGTACACCTCGAAGCGGATCACCTGATCGACCGGGAGAACCAGGATCGGGACCTCGGTGGACGTGCCAACCGTCGAGACGGTTTCCCCGGAGTCGCCGCTGGTGTCCGCGTATTCGAACTCCCAGTTCCACTTGAACGCGTTCACCGCAATGGTGACGTCGGGCTCCTCGCTCTTGTCGGTGACGACGTTCTGCACGACCACGGTGTAGTAGAAGAGGACCAGGATGAGGACGACCGGAATGACGGTGTAGATGATTTCCAACGGAAGATTCTCTTTGAACTGCCGCGGGATCTCGTTGTCCTTCTTCCGGTGAAAGGCCACCGTCCAGAAGATCAAGCCCCAGACGATGACTCCGACGACCAGGGCTGCGATCACCGAACCGGTCCAGAGTTCGCGCATCCTGGTGGCCTCGTCGGTGATGCCTTCGGGCCATCCGAAACGCAGGAATTCCTCGGTCGAGCAGCCGGTCATCACCAGGGCCAGCAGTGCCAGCACCGCAGCCCGCAGAACGAGCTTGCGCCGTTCCGTCACGCGCGTGCCTCCCGGGGTAGTCGATGACCCCGGCGGCCCGGGCGCATCGATGGTTTCCGCCTCGCGAGAGTATCGGAAAGTGGCTGCCGTACTGGCGCCGGGGCGCGGTCGGAGCACGACCCGGTCGGGTCCCGCAGGCGCGGCCTGCGCCGGGTAGCGTCGTGGTGTGGATCCCCGCATCTTCGGACCCAAGCGGCTGCTGTGTCACCTGGTCGTCCTCGTGGTGTTCGTGGTCTGCCTGCGCCTGGGCTGGTGGCAGTGGGAGCGGTCCGCGGCGCTCGGCGGCGCCGCGCAGAACCTTGCCTATGCGTTGCTCTGGCCGGTCTTCGGCAGCTATGCGATCTTCGTGTGGGTACGCCTGCTGAAGATGGAGATCCGCGGCGACCAGGCACGGCAGGGCAGCGGCGACCCGGTGCTCGGCCGCCCGCCCGGCGACCCGCGGCCGGGAACAGCCTTGGTGCGATACGTACCACCGGATCCGGAGTTGGTGGCCTACAACGCCTACTTGACTCAGCTCAACGAGGCCGCCGAGGCCAGGCAGGCGGCCAAGGCAGAGGCTCGCCGTGTCGGCTGATCAACCGATGCGGACCTCTGCCGGTGCAGCACCGGAGATCGGGGCAGGCAAGCCCGCTGCCCTACTGCGGTTCCGGATCATCGCAGTCGTCGTCGGCGTCGGACTGATCGCCTTGGTCCTGGTCGGCATGCCGCTGAAGTACCTTGCTGACGGCGGCCTGAGCGCGACTGGCGATCGAATCGTGGGCATTGTCGGGCCGATCCACGGCACGCTGTACGTGCTCTATCTGATTGCCGCCTTCGACCTGTCCCAGCGATGTAGGTGGCCGTGGAAGGGCACGATCGCCGTCCTGCTGGCCGGAACCATCCCGTTCCTGTCCTTCGTCGCCGAGCGGGTCGTCACCCGCAGAGTCCGCGCCGGTCAATCGTTGTAGTCGTGTGCTACAACTAGCACATGACCACGGTAGGTATTCGCGAGCTCCGGCAACGCGCGAGTGAGCTACTACGTCTAGTCGAGGCTGGAGAGACGATCGACGTCACCGATCGTGGCCGACCGGTTGCCGTTCTCGGTCCAATCCCCAACCGCAGTTCCCTCGACCAACTCCGAGCAACCGGTGACATCTCCCCGGCCACCCGGCAGTTCGACGATCTTCCCGATCCGCTGGTCCTCCCCGCTGGGCAGCCGACGGCGTCCCAGGTGTTGGCCCGGTTGCGGAGCAATGAGCGCTGAGCGGGCGATCTACTTGGACTCATCGGCGATCGTCAAACTCGTCGTGAGCGAGCCGGAGTCAACGGCCCTGCGGCGCTACCTACGACGAAGGCGCCCCCTTGTGACCAGTGCCCTCGCCCGGACAGAGGTGGCGAGAGCGCTCCTTCCGCTCGGCCGCCCCGCGGTGGCTCGAGCAGCTGAGGTGCTGCAGGGGCTCGAAGTAGTTCGGCTTACTGATCGGGTGCTACGGACCGCGGGCGCAATGCTTCCGTCCGAACTGCGCTCCTCGGATGCGATCCATCTGGCAACGGCAGCCCTGCTCAGGGACGATCTCACCCGCGTGTGTACCTACGACGACCGAATGGCAACGGCTGCCGCAGGGCTCGGGTTCGCCGTCGCGGCCCCTGCCTGACGGCTCATCGTCGGATCACGCGCAGCCCGAGGGACTACTGGTGGCGAGGAAGGTCGTGCAGGTCCCGGTCGAGCCGGGCACTCATCGCGGCCATCGCCTGTTCACCTCGGACCCGGACCTGCACGTCGCTGTCGTGGGCCAGCGCCAGTGCGGCCCACGCGTGCTCGCCTTCACCGACTACACCGAGCGCACGCGCGATAGCCGCTCGTACGCGCGGGACCGGATCGTCAGCCAGCCCCGCCACCGCATCACCGGCCGACCCGATCTCCCGCACCGCCACCACCTTTGCCGCCATCTCCCGCACCCGCCAATACTCGTGTCCGAGCGCTCCCACCACCGCCGGGGCCGCCGCGTCGGCCCAGGCATAGAGCAGACCCCGGGCCGCCCAGGTCGGTGCCCAGTAGCTCTGGTCGGACTTCGCCGGTTCCGTGCGCTGGTATTCCTGATCGGCGTGCCGACCGCCGAGCACGGCTATCAGTTCCCGGTCCTCCCATGAGCCGCTTCGGAGGATCTCGGCACATCCGGCGGCAACCGAAGCCTCACCCCGTACGGCGGACAGCGCTCGGACACGCTCGGCGGGGCTTGCCTCGGTCTGCATGCCGGCCATGACGAGATACTAGGTCGCAAGCCTCAGCATCGGACCAGACAGGAGTACGGCGACACGTGTGCGGACTAGTGGGATTCCTGAGCTTCGAAGGTCAGGCCAAGACCCGGCTCGATGACGTCACCGAGGCTCTCGGGTGCCTGCATCACCGCGGGCCCGACGACCGGGATGTCTGGAGCGATGACCACGTCGTCCTGGGGTTCAACCGGCTGTCGATCATCGACGTCGACGGCAGCCCGCAACCGCTGCCCTATGCCGAGGGCCGCTATCGGATCCTGTTCAACGGCGAGATCTACAACTACGTCGAACTGCGTGCCGAGCTCACCCGCGACTTCGGTGCAACCTTTGCCACCGAGGGTGACACGGAATCGATCCTGGCCGCATACCATTTCCTCGGCGAGAAATGCGTCGACCGGTTGCGTGGAATGTTCGCCTTTGTGATTTGGGACAGCTTGGAGTGCAAGGCCTTCGGGGCCCGTGATCCGTTCGGGATCAAGCCCCTGTACGTCGCCGGCGACTCGCTCGGCTGCTACGTGGCCAGCGAGAAGAAAGCATTGCTCCAACTCCTGGGCACCGAGTCCGGCGGCGTGGACCATCGCGCGCTCCAGCAGTACCTCACGCTGCAGTACGTACCCGAGCCTGCCTCCATGCACGAAGGCATCCGACGGCTCGAGAGCGGCACCTGCTTCTCCGTCGTCGACGGTGAGATCACCACCCGGCGCTATTTCGACCCCGACTTCGCCGTGCGTTCGGTACGAGCTCGGGACCAGGCCGACCTCTACAGCCGGATCCGCGAGACCCTCGATGACTCGGTTCGGGTACACATGCGCGCCGATGTGACCGTGGGAGCTTTCCTGTCTGGGGGCATCGACTCGACGGCGATCGCAGCACTGGCCAAGCAGTACAACCCGGACCTGCTCACGTTCACGGTCGGGTTCGAGCGCAAAGGGTACTCCGAGGTCGACGTGGCGGCGGAGTCAGCCGCGGCGATCGGAGTCGAGCACATCACTCGGGTGGTGACCGCCGACGAGTTCGCCGAGGCCGTACCTGCCATTGTCTGGTATCTCGACGACCCGGTCGCAGACCCGGCACTGGTACCGCTCTGGTTCATCGCCCGCGAGGCCCGCAAACAGGTCAAGGTGGTGCTGTCCGGCGAAGGCGCGGACGAACTGTTCGGCGGCTACAACATCTACCGGGAGCCGCTGTCCCTGGCCGCTTTCGGCAAGCTGCCCAAGCGGGTCCTACGGGGGCTGGCCGCGCTGTCCGAGCGGATCCCGGCCGGTGTTCGCGGTAAGGACCTCCTGCGCCGAGGATCGATCCCGCTGGAGCGGCGGTACTACGGCAATGCCCGGATCTTCCGCGACGACGAACTCGGCTTCCTCCGCACCTACGACTCCGGCGTCTCGATCACCGATCTCACCGCGCCGCTGTACGAGAAGACCCGCGCCCGCGGGTACGACGACGTCACCGCGATGCAGTACGTCGACCTGTTCACCTGGCTGCGTGGCGACATCCTGGTCAAGGCCGACAAGATGACGATGGCCAACTCGCTGGAGCTGCGGGTCCCCTTTCTCGACCCGGAGGTCTTCGCCGTTGCCTCGACGTTACCGGTCAGGGAGCGAGTGACCCGGGAGACGACCAAGTACGCGCTACGCCAAGCACTTCGGGAAGTCGTGCCCCCTCACATCTTCAACAAACGCAAGCTCGGCTTCCCGGTCCCGACCCGGCTCTGGCTGGCCAACGAACTGCACGATTGGGCGCGGTCGATCATCGTCGAGTCACAGACCGAAAGCCTGATCGTGCGTACAGACATCCTGGCGATGTTGGAGGCCCACCGTCGTGGTCCGATCGACTTCTCCCGCAAGCTCTGGACAGTGCTGGTCTTCATGATCTGGCACGGCATCTTCGTCGAGAAGCGGATCACCCCGGCGATTCCCGAGGTGCACTACCCGGTGCGGCTCTGATCGGTCGGCAGCGCCTCGATGGCTCTCGGCCGTACTCGGCTGGCTCGTTTGGCCGCATACATTGCGCGGTCGGCCGCATGCAGTAGCCCGGCGCCGGCCTCGCAGGCCGGCCCGGTCGCGACTCCCACGCTGACGGTCACGGCTGAACCCAGGGCCAGGGAAACGGCCTCGGCCATGCGGCCGGCCAGCGCCGTGGCCTGAGCGTGATCTGTCCCTTCCACCACCGCCACGAACTCGTCGCCACCGAGGCGGGCCACCAGATCCCCGGCCCGAACCTGGCCGGTCAGCGCGCCGGCAACGGCCTGCAACGTCAGATCGCCTGCCTCGTGCCCCCCGGCGTCGTTGACCGCCTTGAGCCGATCAACATCGACGACGATCATGGCGACCTCCGTCGTGTCAGCCGCTCTGTCCAACTCGGCGACTCTCACGTCGAAGGCCCGTCGGTTGCCGATCCCGGTCAGTGCGTCGGTATGGGCCAGCACCTGCACCCGGTCCCGCTCGAGAGTCACGCGCTGAAGGATCTGAACCGACCGGGCGTTGTGCAGGGTTCGCAGCCGTTGGCGCCACATCGTCTTGGCGAGTTGGTCACCGTATGCCAGAGCTGCCCGCGCCGCGTCCGAACCCGAACGCGCGAGCAGCGCCGCGCGGGTGTGATAGGCGGCCGAGGTCAGCATCCAGGTCGCGTCTGCGGGTAAGGCATCGCAGGCCTGCGCTGCAACCTCGAGCGCCTCGGGTAGCCGTCCGGCCCGTTCCAGTGCCCAGGCCAGGAACGGCAGCGCAAAGGCGCGACTCTCGCGCAGTCCGTGGTGTTCCACGGCCTGCAGGCCGTCGCGGATGCGGACGACCACCGCGTCCGCCGCCTCGCCGCTCGAGTCCGCGCAAGCCGCGAGCAGATCTGCAATGGCGGCATACGACACGGTCTCATCGATGCTCGCGTACTCCTGGGCGAGGACGGCATGTCGAGCTGCGGTTGCGCTCTTGTCCCGAGCGCGGGCCGTCTCTCGGATTCGGAACAATTCCACCGACCAGTTGAGGTGCAGCTCGGCCAGATTGAGCTGGCTGGTCACCGCGATCTCAGCTGAGTGAGTCAGTGCAGCACGCAGCGCTGCCTCGTAATGTGGCAGCGCCAATTCGTAGAGACGCAGATCGTGGTAACCGTGACCCAGACCGGTGTGGGCCGTGGCCAAGACGAATCCGTCGTTGACATCGTTGGTCAGGGCGGCTTCGGCCTGCGCGAGATCGTGCAGGGTCGACTCCAGGTCGAAGACTTGCGGGCTGATCTCGCTGATGAGCATCTGTTGACACGCACGGAAGGCCAGGGCAATCGAATGCCAGCCAGCCAGATCGGCCTCGGCGCTCGTTCCCGCGGTGATAGTCCCTGAGGTCACCGTGCCCGCGGTCATCGTCCCGGCGCTCGATGTGATGCCCCGTCCACCGGTGATGGCCAGCATCTTCTCGGCGCCCTGCACGGCGCCTTGGTGGTCTCCGAGGCACCGCAGGGCAACGGCTCTGGCGTAGTGGACCCCCAAGCTCTGCCCGGCGCGGAGCAACTCGTCGGCCCGCACCAGCGCTTGCTCCGGCTGGCCGGCCTGGGCCAGGCGCAGGAGTCGGATCACGCCAGCTTTGCTGTCGTTCATACCGGCTCCGGAACCCCTTCGGCTGCGTTGGCCCGCACTGCCCGTGTACATCATGCCCCCGCGGATGCGTATGTGCCGAGCCTGTGCAGCCACCAGCTCGACCGCAACTCCACTTGACATCGGTCATCGGGCGGATAAGCGTCATCCCGTGACCAGCTTTGACCGCCTACCCGAGGGCCTTCCGGTCCCGGTCGACGACGGGGCCGCCGATCACCTGCTCGGTTCGTCCGCGCCAGAGGTGGGGCTGGCAAGCACGACCGGAGCGGTGCTTCGACTCGACCGGATACCGGGCCGGACGGTGTTGTTCGGCTACCCGCGGACAGGCACGCCGGGGCAACCTCCTCCGGACGGCTGGGACGCGATCCCCGGAGCCCGTGGGTGTACACCACAGGCATGCGGCTACCGGGACTCCTACGCTGACTTCGCCGAGCTAAGCGCCCAGGTCTTCGGCGTCTCCAGTCAGTCTGCCGCCGAGCAGCACGAGGCTGCCCAGAGGCTGCATCTGCCTTATCCCCTGCTGTCGGACAGCGACGCAGCGATGATCCGGGCGTGGAAACTCCCGACCTTCACTGTGGACGGGTGCATTTTGCTCCGGCGGATCACGATCTTCTTGCTCGACGGTGTGGTGGACGGGGTGATCTACCCGGTGTTCCCGCCCGATCGAAGTGCCGAGGCCGCGCTGGCGTGGCTGCGTGATCGGGCCGCGACATCCACACCGACGAACCCACGGATCGTGCCCAGACGCGGCCTGCCGCACCCGGTTCCGCCGCGCTTGGTCCGCTGAAGGAACTGGTGCGCTGAATCAGTTGAAGGAGTCACCACACGCGCAAGATCCCTGCGCGTTGGGGTTGTCGATGGTGAACCCCTGCTTTTCGATCGTGTCGACGAAATCGATGACGGCCCCGCCGAGATACGGCGCGCTCATCCGGTCAGTGACCACCTGTACACCGGAGAAGTCGGCCACGACGTCCCCGTCGAGGGCACGCTCGTCGAAGAACAACTGGTAACGCAGGCCAGAACATCCACCAGGTTGTACGGCGATGCGCAGGCGCAGATCGTTCCGCCCCTCTTGGTCGATGAGCGCCTTCACCTTGGCGGCGGCCGGATCCGACAGCACAACGCCGCTCAACGGCTTGGACGCGGTTTCGGTTGTCTCGGTGCTCGTGGTCATGCCATGCCCTCCTGGGCGCTCGTCGGGCGCATCGTCCCCGCCGCGGTAGTCACTGCCATCCAGAGCCAACAGCGACCTCCTGGGGTCTGTTCCATGATAGGCCCCTCACTGCTCGAACCCCGTCCAACGCGTCGTCCGGGCCGCCACCCCGGCACGCGCCCTCCCAGGTGGCTGCACCGGCACCGGCGGCTAGATTGCACAGTTGTGAAGCTGCCCACTGTGAAGTTGCCCGGCATGGGTCGGGGAAAAGCCGATGCCGAAGCGAAACAGAAGTTGATCGAGGCCGCCCAACTCGAGTCAGCAGCCGTCGGCAAGGGCCGCCCCACGCCGAAGCGACGTGATGCGCAGGGACGGCGCTCCGGGCCTCCGCTTCCGCCGCCGACCACGAGAAAGGAGGCCTACCGTCGGACGCGGGAGACCCAGGCCTCCAGTCGCAAGACCACCCGTGCAGCTGCCTCTTCCGGGGTGGAGGCGGCCCTGCCTCGGCGTGACCAGGGGCCGGCTCGGCGGTTGGTCCGCAACATCGTCGACTCGAGGCGCAACATCGGCAGCGTATTCCTGCTCATCGCAGCACTCGTCCTGGTCGGCTACTTCATCCCGGACACTCGGATTCGCAGCTACACCGTGCTTCTGTGGATGGCCTTCTTCGTCGCGATCATCGTGGACTCGGTGTTTCTCGGCCGTCGGATCAAGAAGACGGTCGCCGAGCGGCTGCCCGACGCTACCGACTCCAGCCGGGGGTTGATCTGGTACGGGGTGACCCGGGCGACGATGGTTCGCCGTTGGCGCTTCCCCAAGCCGGCGGTCTCCGTCGGAGACGAGATCTGAGAGCTCTGCGATCACCCGGCGGCGGCGAGGCTCATCGGGCCGTAGACCTTGGTCTCGCCCTCGAACAGCGTGACCGCAACCACACCCTCGTCAGCCAGCTCTGCGAAGTTCTCCCCCAGCCAACTCTCGGCGTCGGAGCGGCTCTCGAAGGCCTCCGGCTCGGGCGCATCCAGTGTCGCTCCGGCCGCGTCCTCGTACCGCCATGTCCAGCTCATACAATCAGGCTAACTACCGGACATGCGCCTCGACGAAGGGCGGCTTGATCACTGTCACGGCCAAGGGACGCCCGCGTACGTCGACCAGGAGTTCGCTGCCGCCGGTGATGCCGATGCCCCGGTCGAGCAGAGCCAGGCCGATCCCGACGCGCAGGGACGGGGAGAACGTCCCGCTGGTCGTCTCACCGACCGGCGTGCCGGACGAGTCGAGCACCGGCAGGTGCGGGCGAATGATGCCGCGCCCAGCGGCTCGTAACCCCCAGAGCAGACGTGGCGCCCCTGCCTGTTTCTCGGCGTGCAAGGCCGTACGACCCCAGAACGCTGGTTTGTCCCAGCCCACGGCCCAGCCGCTACGGGCCTGGTTGGGCGTGATGTCCAGGGACAGTTCCTGGCCATGCAGTGGATACCCCATTTC
>JALZIL010000023.1 GCA_030860305.1 Actinomycetota bacterium | reverse complement strand
ACCGGCGCTTGCTGGCAGGGCGGCGATGTCCTGGTCGCCGACGTACTGGCCGCCTTCCCGGTCGCCCTGCTCGAACGCACCGCCGAGCCGGCACCTTCCTTGGCGGTTTCCGTCAAAACCACCAGGTAGTGGGGAGACCGGCTCACGTGCCGTTCTCGGTATGGGCTCCGCGTGCCCACGGGTCTGTCGAGATTCTGGTCGGCAGCGAGCGGATTGCCCTCCTACGCAGGGAACGCGGCCGTTGGTCGGCTGACGTACCGGCTCTCGTTCCCGGCGTGGACTATGCGCTGGCGATCGACGGCGGACCGCCGCGGCCCGATCCGCGGTCGGCGCACCAGCCGGCCGGAGTCGACGGGCCGTCGCGGTGGGTCGACCACGGGTCCTTCCGCTGGAGCGATGCCGCCTGGGGCGGGATCGAGCTGTCCCGCTCGGTGCTCTACGAACTGCACGTCGGAACCTTCTCCGCGGCGGGGACCTTTTCTGGTGTCATCGAGCGGCTGGATCACCTGGTCGAGCTCGGTGTGGATGCGATCGAGCTGATGCCGGTGGTGGAGTTCTCCGGTGCGCGGGGCTGGGGGTACGACTGCGTCGATCTGTGGGCACCACATTCGGCGTACGGCGGTCCCGACGGGCTCAAGGAGCTGGTGGATGCCTGCCACGCAAAGGGATTGGGGATCGTTCTCGACGTCGTCTACAACCACCTCGGCCCGGCGGGCAACTTCCTGGCGGATTTCGGCCCGTACTTCGACGACCGGCACCACACCAACTGGGGCCAGGGCATCAATGTCGACGGCCCCGGCAGCGACGAGGTACGCGAGTTCATCGTCGACAACGCGTTGATGTGGCTGCGCGACTATCACGTAGACGGGCTGCGGCTGGATGCCGTGCACGCCATCGTCGACGAGTCGGCGCTGCACATCCTGGAGCAGCTGAGCGGAGCCGTCAGCGCACTGTCGGCTGTGCGGGGTGTGCCGTTGTGGTTGATCGCGGAGTCCGATCTCAACGACCCGCGCTTCGTCCGCTCTCCTTCGGCCGGCGGTTACGGGCTGGCCGCCTCATGGGCCGACGAATGGCACCACGCCCTGCATGCGGTCCTGACCGGCGAAACATCCGGCTACTACTCGGATTTCGGCTCCATTGCTCAGTTGGTAAAGGCGCTACGCCAAGCCTGGGTGTACGACGGCGCGTACTCCGTCCATCGCGATCGCGTCCACGGTCGGCCACCGCTGGGACTGTCCGGAGACCAGTTCGTCGTGTGCACCCAGAACCATGACCAGATCGGAAATCGCGCTGCCGGCGAACGGCTCGGGATGCTCACCTCGGTCGGCCGGATGAAGATCGCCGCGGCGCTGCTGCTGACCGGGCCGTTCGTACCGTTGCTCTTCCAGGGCGAGGAATGGGCTGCGTCCACGCCGTTCCAGTACTTCACCGATCATCAGGATCCTGAACTGGGTCGGGCGGTGTCGGAGGGCCGAAGGAAAGAGTTCGCGTACTTCGGCTGGCAGCCCGAGGACGTACCGGATCCCCAGGACGCCGCGACCTTCGAGCGGTCGCGGCTGCGCTGGGACGAGTTGGGCTCGCCCGGGCACGCCGGGATGCTCGACTGGTACCGATCCTTGATCGCCCTGCGCCGCAAGCATGCCCACCTGGGCTGCGGCCCGCTCGATGACGTGAAGGTGGACTACGACGTCGAGCACCAGTGCCTAGTGGTGCAGCGACGCGCGGCGGCGATATCGGTGGCAGTCAACCTCGGACCGGGGCCCCGTGAACTTCAACTCGGCCAGAAAATCCTGTTGTCGTCCGTGCCTGACCTGGAGATCGGAGGCAACGGAGTTGTGGTGCTGCCCGCAGACTCCGTGGTCATCGTCGACTCGTCGCGTGGACAGATCGACTGACCCTTCCCGGAGCGTCGACAGCTGAGCTTCCTCCGAACACCGTCGCGCTGCGCAGACGTGACGGGGGTCAAGCGTCGGCGACGGCACGGACCGCGGCCACGACCTGCGGCCCGTACCCGAGTTCCGCGTCGTTGTGGTCCGCGCCCTCGACGGCGAAGGTCCGTACGGCGTTCGGAGCAGCTTCGGCAACCCGGCGGCTCTGCGAGGGATCGACGATCGAGTCAGCCGTCCCGTACACGACTGCCACCGGGATCTGGATCGCGCCGAT
>JALZIL010000016.1 GCA_030860305.1 Actinomycetota bacterium | reverse complement strand
GTCCCCGCATCATGGTCTGCAGCATGAACAACCCGTAGACGGTGCGCGTTCCGGGCTGGGCTACTAGCACCTGGAACCCGCGCAGCGGCTCGAGCAGCACGCTGCGAGAGCCCGCTGACCCTCGGCGCGGGGGCTGGAACTCGGTCTGGATTCCGCTTGCCGCCGCCGCGCCCAGGGCGAAGATAAAGGCCAGGACCAGAAGGGCAACAGCCGGATCGAAGGTGGCCAGCACGAGCCCGGTCAGGACCGGTCCCAGCACTGTGCCGACCGCATCGATGGTGCTGCACGCCGAGTTCGCCACGATCAGCTGACTCGGGCTCGTGACCACCTGGGGGATCATCGCGTTGACGTACGGCTTGAACACCGACAGTGTCACCGATCCCAGGCCGAGCACCACCAGCAGCGAACCCAACGGCGCGTCAGTGGCGGCCAACCAGGCCGTTGCCAGAGCCACGAGCAACCACGAGAGGTGCACACCGGCCAGGACGCGCGGCCGCGGCAGCCGATCAAGGGCCACGGCGACCAGTGGGCCGAGTACGGCGGCCGGAAGCACGCGCACCGCCCCGGTCAACCCCACTGCCGCAGCCCCGCCCTTGTCGTAGGCGAGTACGGACACGACGATCAAGAACGCCAATTGGGCCGTGATCCAGGCGCCGAACGTCAGAACCAGCCTCGCCAGCTGCGGATCGTGCATCGCCACGGCGGCATCAGCCGCCCGCGCGCGCAGCAGAGCGGGCAACGACCGGGCCGCCGGTCCGGTCCGGTCTGTCATCCTCCAGACCGGTTCGTCACGATCCGGCTATGGACAACCGGTGACCGTGTCATTGGCATCGCGCAGGCAGCTGTCGGTGCCGCTTCCCCCGGAGATGCTGTCACCACCGACGCCATCGACCGCGTCCAGACTGTCGTTGCCATTGCTCCCGATCAGCTGATCGAGGCCCGGTCCGGCGATGATCGTGTCGTTGCCGTACCCGCCCTCGAGCCGATCGTTGCCCGAACCGCCGCTCAGTGCGTCGTTGTCGTTGACGCCGAGCAGCGTGTCGTTGCCGGCTGCGCCCTGCAGGATGTCGTTGCCGTTGCCGGCATCGAGCCGGTCGTCCCCTGAGCCGCCGTAGAGGATGTCGTCGCCGTTGCTGCCGGTCAGAACGTCATTCCCACCGAGGCCGCAGATGACATCCGCTCCTTGGGTGCCTTTCAGGGTGTCGTTGCCGGGTGTCCCGAGGATCGTGCACCCAACCGGCACCGGTTCGGTGACGGTGACCGTCACCGTCGCTGGTGCCGATACGAAGTTTGCGTCGACTGCGGCGTAGCTGAACGAATCCACACCGACGAAGTCACCTGTCGGGGTGTAGCTGAAGGATCCGTCGGATTGGAGGGTCAGGCTCCCGTTTGACGGTCCGGAGACCAGGGTGGCCTGCAAAGGGCCGCCGCGCGGGCTGCTGTCGTTGGCCAGCACGCCGGGGGCCGGCACCGTGAGCACGGTGCCGCCGGGAACGCTGTACGCATCGGCGGCGGCGGTCGGAGCCAGCCCGATCGCGCCGGAGCTCGATGCGGCGTAGCTGGGATCGGAAAGATCAGCGGTATCCCCGCCGGGAAGCGGCGTGGTCGCCGACCCGAAGTAGGCGATGACCGCAGCCGCCGTCGCCGGGAGCTCGGAGGTGTCCAGCTGCGCGGTCCCCAGCTGATCTGTGATCACCGCGGTCCCGCTCAGCACCGCACCGGCCGCGTCCGTTGCGGTGAAGAAGATCGTCTTCTCCCGCAGTGGCAGGCCGGTGTCACCGAGCAGGGTGGCGCTCAGGCTGTCGCCGTCCGAGTCGCGAAGCAAGGTGAGTCCGGTAGGTTGCTTCGCGACGGTGAACGGCAGCGGGGCACCCACCGACGATGCCAGGTTGACGTCTCCGTCGAAGGACGTCGCGAGACTGTAGCGGCCCGGAACGACGCTGAGTGGCAATTCGGTCGCCGCGACACCGCCACTATTCGTGAGCGCCGTACGGGACGCGCCACCGAGACTGAACGTCACGAGTCTGCCCGCCACCGGAGTGCCATCCGCGGTCGTCAGGGTGGCGCTGACCGGCAGATTCGCACCGTACGTGCCAGAGTTCGGGATCCCGGAGCCAAGCGACAGGTTTGTCGGCACCGCATCGGGATCCACAGTGCCGGCGGTGATCCCCGGAGTGAAGTACAGGCCTTGGTTGTCTTCCAATGTAACCAGCCCGACACCGTTCGCGCCCTGTACGACGTACCGGATGGCAGCCGGGTCCTGCCCAGTCGGCGGGAAGAAGGAACCGGTCCACAGCGTCGAGTCGAGGGGGTCCTGGGTCAGGTCGAGGGAGGCCCAGTCTCCGTGCAGCGGACTTCCCCGCTCGCCGGTGTAGGCGACCCAGACCTCCTGGATGCCGGCCGAGGGATCGCCGACCACACGCGCCTGGAACTGCACGCTGCCATCCGGCAATGACTCGGCGTCGACGGCGGAGATCGCGGGCGCCGCGGCCAGTGCGGGGGTGTTCTCGCCGTAGGTCTCGATGTTTTCGCTGTAGTACAGCCGCAGGCCGAGTTCGGAGAAGCTGCGTAGGGTGTTGGTCAAGGACCCGGCTCCGTCCGAGCGGTGCTGCGCGGGGGTCACCATCAGGCGGGTGATTCCGTCGGTGTCGCTGACTAGGGCGTCGAAGTAGTTGGGCACCGCCAACCTCGGCGGGAAGAACGCCGGGGACACGAACGGCGTATGCACGCTGTGCGTCTCGGTCGTCGGCGCCCCGGTCAGCGGGGTGATGCCGTCGGTGTCGGTATAGGAGCCGTCACGGAAGCCCACCCCGCGCAGCACCTGCCCCGGGCCGGCACTGACGTTGGCGCTTACCAGCGGCAGCGCCGGTTCGCCGGGGTTGGTCTCGACGCCGTCCGGGCCGACCAAGTGCGTTGCAGTGGTCGATCCGCCCTCCAGATTGTCGAGCGAGGTGGTCTGCGTCTCCAGGGCGGGATTGAGGTTCAGGTTCCCGACCCGCAGCCCGAGTACGTTGCCGGGATCGGCCGGGACCAAACCGGTTGTGATCTCCGACGTGTCGACGGGCGCGGCCAGCCGGCCAGCGTCTGGCAGGTCAACGGCGAACATCGGCAGGCCGTACAGGGTCGCTTCGAGCACCGACTTGGTGTCGATGCCGCGCAGCGTCGGGGTAGTGGCGAGATAGGACTGCTTGGCGGTGGTCAAAGCCTGGCCCACGGACACCGCGTCCCTACCGATGCGCAGTTCGCGGGCGAAGTCGGCGTAGAGCCGCTCGCTGTATTCGAGGAAGTCGGTATCGCCGTACTGGTAGCCGGTTCCGGCGATCAGCGTGGCGCCCTGTCGGGCGAAGGCCTGCGTCCAATCCAGGCCGACCGTCACGCCGGGGATGCCCTCGCCGTCGACGATCGTGTAGCCGGAATGGCACCCCGCACTGAAGATCAGGGTGTTCTCAAAGACCTCGCGCGGCGTACTCAGGACCTCGGTGCTCAGGACGGTCGTGTCGTAGTCCGCGGCCAGGGTGCTGTTGGCACTGAAGTGGCCGGCCAGGAAGGTCAGGTCGTGCCGGGACCCGAACAGCTCGCCCCGCAGGTCAGCGGCGGTCCACGAATGACGCCGATCCGGTACGCCCCCCACCGTGGTCGTCGTCGGCGGTACGTCCGCATCGGTGATCAACGTGTCGTGCTCGCCGTCCGGAATCCCCTCAGCGAAAGTGGCGGCGACCGAATCGGCGGCGTCGGTCAGGAAGTCATAGCCAGTGGTCAACGACGAAGTCGGCGCCAACGGCGCGCCGTTTCGGGCGAGGAAGTCGTTCACGAGCCCGGTGATCTCGGCCGGGGTCTCGACCAGCCGGCCGACCGCCAGATCGGGAATCGGAAGCACGCTCCCCTTCACCGAGATGTCGACCTCAGCGCCGTAGGCGTCCTGACTGAGCACGTAGTTGCTGCGCAGGCTGGCCTGGGAGGCGGTGCTGTCAGCCACCGGCGGTACGTAGTCGGACTCCGGCCCCAGCCCGGCGCTGTCGGCGTACCGGAAGAACGGGACGACCGAGTCGTCACCGACGATGACGACGTACTTCAGGGTCCCCTGCCCATCGCGGTAACTATTGACGATATCCCGAACCGATTGCGCAACAAGGTTCTTGGCGTACGGGCAGCTGACGGCCGAGCCGTCGGCCTGATCGTTGAGGGCACTGACCTTCGCGCTGTCGGCGAGGTCGATGACGACGCCGCCGGTTTCCGATGCAAGGCTGCTGATGGCCGTCTGCAGATCGGCCATTTCCTCCGTGCTGCCGCTGTCCAGCATCCGCTCCGGATCGGTGAGGATGACGGTCTGGGCGGCGCCGGGGCGACCAACGATCGTGTTATCGGTGGCGTGATCGGCCAGCGGGACGTCGCAGGGTCCGCCGCTGGTCGTGACGCCCAGGGTGTACGACGTCGGGGAACTGATCCCGTTGCGGCCCTGGACCCGGATGTAGAAGAAGCCGGTGTTGGTCCAGGTCGCGCTGCTGATGCTCTCCGGCGCTGTGCCGTCGCGGGCCGAGACCGCGATCAGGCTGCGGGTCTGGGCGCTGGAGAACGCCTGGGCGAAGACCTCCGGGCTGAAGGCGGACGGGCTGAACGCCGACGGCGAGAACGCCGAAGGGAGCGACACCGCCGGACTGAACGCCGAGGGGCTGAAGGCTGACGGGCTGAAGGCCGATGGCGAGAACGCGGACGGGCTGAACGCGGACGGGCTGAACGCCGATGGCGAGAACGCGGACGGGCTGAACGCATCGGCAGCGAACTCGGCACTGAGCTGGGTCAGCTCTGCCGTTGACGTCAGCGAGTTGAACGACTGGCCGATGTCCTTGAACAGGGTCAGGTCGTAATCGGCCGGCAGCGCGGTGAGGTCGACCTGCACCCGACTGCCGGGTAGCACCGGGAAGCGATACCACCGGTCTTGTCCTGGTGCGGTGATCGCTCCCGACGTGCTGCTGTTCCCGCCGACCACCAGCGCCGTCGGCCAGGAGACGTTGATGTCCTCCGGGGCGGTACTCGGGAAGCCGAGAACCCGGCAGGTCAACCCGATTGCATCGAGGTCCTGCCCTGCCTTTCCGATGATGCCGGTCGCGACCGCGTTCGCAGGGCATGAGAATGGGCCTTGCGGGCTCCCACCGAGCCCCCCCGCGTAGGAGCCCAGCACCTCTGGGTCACCCAGGGTCCCATCTGCTTGCAGCGGTCGGCACAGGACCTGAACACCGTCGACGAGAGCGCCGCCCCTGCCTTGGATCCCGGTGACGACGGCGCCCGCGGGGCAAGTGCTGGCTTGGGGAGCGACGAGATCCGCCGGATCCCGGGTGCCGGAGATGGATCCGGCCGATTGCACGGATCCGAGCGCGACGCCGCCCGGATCGATCACGATGTCGGCGCAGGACGCTTGAGCTGCGGTCAACCAGCCGAGAACGTTGGGCGTTACGGTGATGCCGGCCAACAGCTCAGACACGTCACTTGGATTGGGGCAATCGGCTGACGCCGGCGTGCCGGATGCGGCTCCGATCTGGGCGGTCTGGGTCGGCGGGCCGAACACCGGCGGCCCGAGCGCATCCGCCGCAGCGGTGCCCGGCCCGATGAACTGGACCGACAGGGCGGACAACGCCAATAGGACGGTCACCAGGGCAGCGTTACGTCGCATCTGTGAAGTCGATTCAGTCATCATCTACGTTTCTGTCCGTTGACGGCCCCGATGACAAGTGGATGTGCCGCATAGCGGAAGGTGACCCCACAAGCGCGCGGCGACGAATTCAAAGCGCAACTTACACCGTATCCAAGTCCCCGGCATAGCGTAAATCCGACTTCGCTGAGCGGATGGTCTGACCGCGACGAGCTTGTGTCTAGACATGCGGGGCCGGGGCTGGCACCGAGGACAGCCGAGGGTGCGAGCGGGCAAGTCGGACGTTGGCCATGGCCAGCAGGCTGTTCGATGCCCGCCCGCCCTGAACAGCCTCGAGGAAGGGCTCGGCCGCTATCCGGTAGAGGGTGCACGGCTCGGCTACCGTCACAGTCGCCGTCCGGGGTACGCCGCGCAGCAGTCCGATCTCGCCGAAGTAGCTGACCGGTTCCAGTGAGGGGAGTTCCTGAGCGCGCTCAGAGTCCCCCTGGGAGGTCACGTCGACCCGACCCGTGTGCAGGATCCACAGGGCGTCTGCGGTATCGCCCTCGCGGATGAGTACCTCGCCGGCCTCGGCGTGGACATCCTCCAGAGATCGAGCGAGCTCCTCGAGCGCGGTGCGCGGCAAGGCGGCAAAGAGATCGAGTTCCTGCAGCAGGGCAATCCGTGGCTGCAGGGCGGCCACCGCCGCCGCCGAGCGGTTGTCGGCGAGCACCAGCGGGCGGATGCCGGCAATGCTGAGGGCGGCGTAACCCAGCCCTAGGATCAGCAGAGTCGTACGCAGGTCGGTCGCCTGCAGCAGCGCCGCCGCGGCAAAGCTGCCCGCGATCGATACTGCGTAGGCACCGGAATCGAGCAGGGCGAAGACTCGGCTCATCACCCCCCGCGGCATCTGCCGCTGCAGCGCGGTGATGGCCAACACGTCGACCACGACCATGCCTGCGCCGGCCACGATCTGGAGCAGCGTCCCGGTCACCGGCTCGCTGACCCAGATCGCCGCGACGTAGGGCAGCGACAGCAGAAGCATCCCGCCCAGCACCGCTGGCGCGAGCCGCCCGGTCGCCAGCCGATTCGTGAACGACGCGGAGAGCACCCCGCCGAGGGCGAACCCGACCAGCAGGTAGGAGTAGCCCTCGGTGCCGGTTCCGAACTGCTCGCTGAGCGAAACGAAGAGCACCGCGGTGGTCCCGGCGACCGACGTGCACAGCAGGCAATAGAGCACCAGCACCGCCGCGACCGGTTCGTCGCGCAGAGCCCGCAGACCCGCGGTGAGCTGCCGGAATTGGGATTCGCCGGACTCCTGCAGCGCGTCGCCCTGGCTGCGGGTCCGGATCCGGATGACGAGCAGCGCGGTGACCAGGAAGGAGAGGGCATTGAGCGCCATCGCGGTCACCGGTTTACCGGTCAGCAGCAACAGGCCGCCGATCGCCGGGCCGATCACGATGACCAGGCTTTCCAAGGTGAGGAACAAGGCGTTGGCCGCTGGGAGGTCCTTCTCTCCGACAGCGTCGATCAGGAGCGCTTGAGCGGCCGGGTTGTACGGCGTGACACAGGCCGCCAAGCCGATCGCCAGGATCAGGATCAGGAACAGCGGGGCGTCGAGGAACACCGTGACGGTGATCGCGCTCATGACCGCCAACGCCCCCAAGGCCGAAGCGAGCATGATCCGGCTTCGGTCGTGCCGGTCGGCGAGCAGTCCGGCGTACGGCGCGAGCAGCATCTTGGGCAGCCAGGCGGCGGCCAGGAAGACCGAGATCCAGGTCGGCGAGCCGGTCCGATCGAAGACGTACACGACCAGGACCACGTTGTAGGCCCAGCCACCCACGCTATCGATGAAGAAGGCCGTGATAAGCAGCCGGTAGTCGCGTTGCCGCAGTGCATCGCGATATCTCGCTCGTGCCTGCGCCATGGACTCCCCTACTGATCGATGGATCGGATCATGAGCCGGCGAAGCGCGCCAGCGCTTCGCGGTCGGACAGCACAACGGTGGAGCCGTCCACGCGGATCCAACCGCGCCGGCTGAAGCCGGACAACACTCGGTTCAGGGACTGCCGGGTCACCCCGAGGCGGGCGGCAACCTCGGACTGCGACATCCCGAGATGCACCTCGTCGTCCCCAGCAGCGACCAACAATTTCGCCAGCCGGCGGGGCAGGTCGAGGAAAACAAGATCGGCCGCCGACCCGGTCAGCCGGCGGACAGTGAGCGCCAGATCCTGTGCCCATGCCACCGCGAGTCCAGCCGAAGTGGCCAGCACGGAGCGCACCGTGTCTGCCGGGATGGCGACCAGTTCGACCTCGTCCAGAGCTTCGGCAGTGGCCGATCGCGGTTGGCCGTCGAGCATCCCCAGCTCACCGACCGATTCGCCGACACTCAGAACTGCCAGGAGGAGTTCGTCCCCGTGCTGTGAAGCGACCACGATCTTGAGCCGCCCACTGGCCACCACATAGAGGTGGTCGCTGCGCTCGCCTTCGACGAACAGGATTTGACCCTTGGCAAGCCGCCGCGGGAACGCGGCGGAACCCAAGATCGTCAGCGCATCCGAGTCGGCCGCGACGAACAGCGGGGCGGCGGCAAGCACCACCCGGACGTCCACGGTTGGCAGCCTACGGTGCAACGGCCGGACGGCAGGGTACTTCCGTCAAGGACGGAAGTACCCTGCTGCCCCCGTTGACCTCGCCGGATTACGAGCGCAAGGCGTGGCCTTCGACGTCGTCGTCGTCGGTGGCCTGGGGCCGGGCTAGGTGGCCTTCGACGTCGTCGTCTCCAGCCATCTGTAACTTGTGGCCTTCGACGTCGTCCTCGGAGTTGCTGACGAGGCTGACCTTGTGGCCTTCGACGTCGTCCTCGCCGTCCCCAGCCAGGTTGAACTTGTGACCTTCGACGTCCTCGTCAGTGGCGCTGACCAGACCTGGCTGACCCTCGGTGCTGTTGTCGGTGCTCATGGGATCTCCTTGGTTTGCTTTCGGTCGGCTGCTCCGTCCGGTGAGGGAACTATGCACCGCTCGGCGGTTTGGCGGCAGTCACTTGGAGCGCTGAAATCCTGTCACCTCTGTGACAGCCTGGATGCCGCATCAACGAGCATGCTGAACTCTCCCGACGAGAGGACGAGAACATGACCCAGCCCGATGCACGCGATGAGGACCTCACCCCTCCCGACACCGCGGGCGAGGTGTCCGGCCAACCGAACCCTGCTGCAGAACCGGATGACCCCGACGACGATGTACAGGGTCACGCCTTCACCGGCGCTCTGAAGGATAAGGACCGGCTGGCCTAGTCGGCCCGTACGGCGTTGCGGGACACCGCCCGTAACACCGTTTTCACCTCCGATGGCGACAGGTAGGGGTGCTTGGACAGCAGCCGGGCCACCAGTCCGGTGACATGCGGGGCGGCAAAGGAGTTGCCGGTGGCCACGATCGTGGCAGCGCCCAGCCACGGGATCTCCAGGTCGATGCCCGGCGCGCCGAACTCTGCCGGCGGACTGGGGTTGCAGTCCAAGTCGAACGGGCCGGTGGCGTCGTTGGCCGCCACCGACACCACTGACGCGTATTGGGACGGGTACGAGGGCGCCGGCACGTTGTTCACGGCGCAGACGAGGGTGACTCCGGCGAAGTAGGCCTCATCGGCCACCTCGTGGAACAGACCGAAGAAGTCCTGCTTGCCGGTGGACAGCGACAGGTTCACCACCTTGGCGCCGGAACGGATCGCCCAGCGCAGTCCTTCGGCGAAGACCTGCCCCTTGCCGCTGAGCCGCTCGCCGAGCACCCGGACGCTGAACAGCCGGCAGTCCGGTGCTGCCCGTCGGATGATCCCCGCACACGCCGTACCGTGCCCGAAGAGGTCTTCGTGTGCACCTTCAGTCGTGATGACCCGCTCGTCGTCGCGGTCCCAGGTCATCGCCACGCCACCAGCAACCGCACCCACAGCGGGGTGGGCGGCGTCGATTCCGCTGTCGACCACGGCCACGTCCACGCCCGCGCCGCTGGCACCCTCGAAGGCCCACTTGCTGGTGATCCCGTTGCCGGGAACTGACACCGGTCCCAGCACCTCCGGCCGAAACGCCTCCGACCACGCCGGCCTCAGCGCCATGCGCGACTCACTGCCATGGTCGACTCAATGCCATGGTCGACTCAGTGCCATGCGCGACTCACTGCCATGCGCGCCTCAGCCCCCTGATCGCCGCGACCGTCGCTCGGTGTAGGAAAACACTTCCCGGACCAGCCGTACGGCCAGGCGCCGCTCGGGCTCACCCATCCGGCCGAGCTCGGCGAACAGGGCAGCGATTTCCCCGAGCGGACGGTCGTCGGGATCCAGCGACGCCGTGGCCTGCCCAAGGGCCGAGGCAAGGTCGGTGCCGTCCTCGGCGGCGGCAGCGAGGGCGGCCAGCAGCAGCCGGCCGAGGTCGCGAAAGGCGCGAGAAGCCTCTAGTGCCAGTGCCGCCTGATCGGCGAAGACGGACAGCAGCACCATGTCCTGGTCGGCGCCCGGGCGGGCGGCGTCCCGGTCGAGCAGCGTCATGACCCCGAGCAGCCGCACCGGCGATGCCACGGGCACCGCTAGTAGAGCTTGCGGAACGTAGCCGGTGTCCTCGGCTACGTCCTGGGCGAATCGCGGATCGTTGCGCAGGTCGTCGATGGCGACCGGCTGACCGGACATCACCACCCAGCCGGCGATCCCTCTTCCTGAGGGCATCCGCATACCGGTGATGTCGTCGGCGCCCGCCCCGGCGGCGGTGGTGTAGGTCAGCTCTGACTCGTCATCGGAGAGCAGGGCCAGCGAGCAGGCCTGAGCGCCGAAGAGCTGCCGCGCCGTATCGGTCAAAGCCCGCAGCAGACCGTCCGATCCGGGCGGGACGACGGCAGGCCCGAGCTCGTCGGCCAGCCGGCCGAGATCGGCGAGCAACTCCTCTGCAGTCACCGCGCGCTCAGTTTCGCTGTTCAGCATCCCGCAGCAGGGAGCACAGCAGCGGCAACAGATCCTGGGCTATCTCCGGTTCGCTCGTGAGCATCGGATGAAACGCCCACGGCGAGATGAACAGGGTGTGCAACGGAGTTACCGCACGCACAGCAGCCGACCGTGGCTTACCGTCGATCAACGAGATCAGCCCGAATGAGTCTCCCGGTCCCAAACGGCGCCGCTCCGTGCCGGCCACCTCCACCACGGCCTCGCCCTCGGTGATCAGGTGGAATCCCAGTGGGGCACCGCCCTCCTCGACGATCTGGTGACCTGGCTTGTGGTCGACGCCCTTGGCTGCCGACGCAAGTGAACGTAAGGCCCGCTTGCTGACCCGGGAGAACGGGTCGGCCGCGCCGAGTTGGTCCTGCACCGTGTGATCTGTCTTCGCCATTCCGCGACCCCTTCGCAAACGCGCACCCCGGGGGTCCGACACCCCGACGCCACCCTAGAGCCTCCCGATTGCCTGGCGGGCCCGGAGATCGGGCTCGAGGCCGCAACTTGCAGGTGGGTGCGATGCGGTCTGCGCCAAGTAGCGTGCTCTCAGGGCCGATCGTCTCGCCGGGGCCGGAGGAGTTCCATGTCGCGCAACAAGCGCCCAGTGCGCCAACCGGTCGCGGCCCAGCCAACCCAACAGCCCTGGGATGATCCGGAGGCATACATCCCTGGGGACCGTCGGCGTGCCCTGGCCTCGGGGGAAGTGATGCCCGACCGAGTCACCGGAGCGGCCCTCTTCGCCGACATCTCCGGGTTCACCCCGCTCACCGAAGCACTGGCCGACGAGCTCGGCGCGCAGCGCGGAGCCGAAGAACTGACGGCCGTGCTGGAACGGGTCTTCGCCGAGGTGCTCGGTGAGCTGCACCGCTACGGCGGCAGCGTCATCTATTTCAGCGGCGATGCCATCACCTGCTGGCTCAACGCAGATGACGGCCTGCTCGCGACGCGTTGCGCACTCGATATGCAGGAGGCGATGGCGCGGGTCGGAAACGTGGTCACCCCAGGAGGCCGTCCGGTACAGCTGGCCATGAAGGTGGCCGTTGCCGTCGGACCGGCCAGGCGCTTCGTCGTGGGGGACCCATCCATCCAGCTCATCGACGTCCTGGCCGGGGCGCTGATGGATAAGCTCGCCGCCGCAGAGCACGCTGCCGATCGGGGCGAGGTGGTTGTCGACGAATCGGTGATCCGATCTCTCGGTTCCCGGCTGGAGTTGAGAGCCCAGGACGGACTCGACCGGAAACCGGCCAGCACGCCGGGGGGGCGCGCCGTCAGGGTCGTCGGCCGGCTCACCGTCGACGTTGCGCCAGTCCCACCGCCACCAGCTTTCGAGCCGCTGCCCGACGACGTCGTACGGCAGTGGCTGCTTCCGCCGGTGTACGAGCGGATGCGGTCGGGGCGAGGTGAATTCCTGGCCGAGCTCCGACCCGCGATTCCGCTCTTCCTGAGCTTCGGCGGGATCGATTTCGACGACGACGAGGACGCGATCGAGCAACTGCAGGACTTCATCGTGCGGGTGCAACGCATCATCGACGAATACGGCGGCAGCACGCTGCAGCTGACCGTGGGGGACAAGGGCGCCTATCTCTACGGCGTATTCGGGTCACCGGTCGCGCATGACGACGACGCGGCACGGGTCTGTGCCGCCGCGCTGGACCTACTTGCGCTCGAGTCCGTCACTGCGGTGACGAACCTGAAACTGGGCATCAGCCAAGGCCGGGTACGCAGCGGCACGTACGGTCACCAACAGCGGCGCACCTTCTGCTGTCTCGGTGACCCAGTGAATCTTGCCGCTCGGCTCATGTCCGCGGCACCTCCCGGCGTGGTCTATGTGTCCCAGCGGGTGCAGGCGGCCGCGGGACCGGGTTACCTCTTCGATCGGCTGCCCGATCTCGCGGTGAAGGGGAAAATCCAGGCGGTGGCCGCGTTCGCATTGAGCGGCCGCACCTCGCCGGCCAGCCAGATACGTACCGGCGAGAGACAGCGACTGGTCGGCAGAGACGCCGAACTGGCTCGGCTGCAGGCCCTGGCCGAGCTGGCGCTGTCCGGCCGGGGGCAGGTGCTGGCGCTGTCCGCCGAGGCCGG
>JALZIL010000408.1 GCA_030860305.1 Actinomycetota bacterium | reverse complement strand
GCGTTGCGGGCGGCCGCGGCGCAGAGTCTGTGGTCGTTGAACGACGACGAGGTGGCCGGCCGGGTGGCGGCGGCGATGGCGCTCCGGGCGCAGGCCGATGCGCTGCTGCTGGCCGCGGTCGGTGAGGCCGATGCCCGTGATCTGGCCCGCCGCCGGGGTGCGACCTCGATCCGGGCGTGGCTGCGTGATGCGCACCGCTGCGACCCGCGGGAGGCCGCCCGGCTGACCGCGATCGCCCGTGGGCTGCGGTCTGGGCTGTCCGCGACGCAGGAGGCGATGACCGCCGGTGCGGTGAGCCTGGATCAGGCCCGGGTGATCGTGCGTTACGTGGGTCTGCTGGCCAAAGAAGTCCCGGCACAGCTGGTCGCCCGCGGTGAGACGGACATGATCGGCTTGTGCGCGCAGTTGGATCCGGTCCTGCTGGCGGTGGTCGGCCGGCGACTCGCCGAGCTGGTCGATCCGGACGGCACCCAGGACCGCGACGAGGCCGACGCCCTCGACCGGGAGGCGCGGGCCACCGCCGCCCGAACCGCCAGCCTCACAGCGTTCAGCGATAAGCCCGGCGGGATCCTGCGCGCTGTCCTGGACGCCGAGGGTTATGCGACGCTAGCCGCGTGGCTGGATGCCGCGGCAGCACCACCGCCACCGGATGAGGACGGGGTGCGTGACCCGCGTTCACCGGGGCAGCGCCGCGCCGACGCGCTGGTCGCGGCCTGCGAGCAGGGCCTGGCCGGTGGCACGCTGAGGGCCCGCGGCGGAGTCAAACCGCGGATCATCGTCACCATCCCGGTCACGTCGCTGCTCGGGTCCACCGGATTCGGCCTCACCCACGACGGGATGCAGATCAGTCCCACCCTGAGCCGGGCGCTGGGCTGCGACGCCGAGTTCCTCGCCGCCGTCCTCGACCCGGACGGGAACCTGCTCAACTGCGGGCGGCTCGTCCGGTTGTTCGCCGGCAAGACCCGCCTCGCCCTCGAACTTCGTGATCGGGGCTGCGCCTGGCCTGGGTGTGATCGGCCGATCTCCTGGACGCAGGCTCATCACATCGTCTCCTGGCTCGAGGGTGGTGAGACGAAACCCTCGAACGGGGTGCTGCTGTGCCCGTTTCACCACCGCGAGATCGAAAAAGGCGACTGGGAGGTCGCAGTCCGCGACCACCGCGCCTGGTTCCGGCCACCGAAATGGATCGACCACGAGCAACGCTGGCGCATCAACCACCTGCACCACCCACCACCCCAACGGCAATAAGCCGAGTCAATAACCGGGCCGGCGCTCTCCATCGACGGCGGTGCGGGCCGACCCCCTAGATGATTCCGGCTGGCCTTCACCGGCGGCTGACTGTCAGCCGAGGCCAGTACCCTCGCCGATGTGGCTGTGGCGCTGTATCGGAAGTATCGGCCGGCCACCTTCGCCGAGGTGGTCGGACAAGATCACGTGACCGAGCCGCTGATCCAGGCGGTGGACAACGCCCGGATCAACCACGCGTACCTATTCTCCGGGCCGCGCGGCTGCGGCAAGACCTCCAGCGCGCGAATCCTGGCGCGCTCGCTCAACTGTGTCCAGGGCCCCACATCGACCCCCTGTGGGATCTGCGATTCCTGCGTCGGGCTGGCGCCGGGCGGCGCCGGTACCCCGGACGTGATCGAGATCGATGCGGCCAGTCACGGGCGCGTGGACGATGCCCGAGAACTACGCGATCGCGCCTTCTACGCCCCCATGGTCAGCCGTTACAAGATCTACATCATCGACGAAGCGCACATGGTCTCGAAGGAGGGCTTCAACGCCCTGCTGAAGCTCGTCGAGGAACCGCCCGAATTTCTGGTCTTCGTCTTCGCCACCACCGAGCCGGACAAGGTGTTGCCCACCATCCGCTCGCGGACCCACCACTACCCGTTCCGGCTGATGGCGCCCTCGGTACTGCGCGGCCTGCTGATGCGGATCTGCGAGGAGGAAAAGGCCAGTGTCGATGACTCGGTCTTCCCTCTCGTCGTACGAGCGGGCGGCGGTTCGGCCCGCGATGCACTCTCGATCATGGATCAACTGCTGGCCGGCGCCGGCGAGGACGGTGTCACCTATCGGCGGGCCGTCGGTCTGCTCGGGGTGACCGACGGGGCGCTGCTGGACGAGACCGTCGACGCGCTCGCCGCCGGCGACGCGGGAGGCGTCTTCGGGGCCGTGGACCGGGTCAGTGAGGCCGGCCACGACCCGCGCCGGTTCACCGCGGACCTGCTCGACCGGCTGCGCGACCTGGTGATCCTGGATGCTGTGCCAGATGCCGCGGACAAGGGCATGCTGGATCTACCCGGCGATCAGCTCACCACGATGGCCGATCAGGCCGCCCGTCTGGGCACGGCCACGCTGTCCCGACTTGCCGACATCGTCCACAATGGAC
>JALZIL010000404.1 GCA_030860305.1 Actinomycetota bacterium | reverse complement strand
GCCGCCCGGTCCGAACACGTACACCGTCCCGGTGTGGTCGACGCCGTAGTCGTCGCCGAGTTCGCCCCCGCCACCATGGCTGTCATGGTGGCCGTTGCCACCCGCGCCCTCGGAGTGCGTGCCGTCGGTCTGGTCGCCGTGGTGGTGACCGGCGGGATGCTCGATGGCGGGTGAGGGGTCCGGGTTGATCCGACTCACCGGGGCGTACAGCTGCTGCAGGACCGTTCGGGTCCGCTGGCCACCGCCCATGAGCCCGACGAACCGCGGGTCGAAGCCGTCCAGCCACCGCCGGAGCAGATCGGGGATGTCCCGGCGCGGGTCCTCGGTCACGAACACCACGGTCACGTCCCGCCGGGCGGAAGGAGCAAGCTGGCGGTAGGCGACGGCGAGGTCGGCCATGGTGGTGGGACACACGTCCGGGCAGTGGGTGTAGCCGAAGAAGACCACGGTCGCCTCGGTGGCCGGCCGGGCCTGCAGGTCGAACCGACGACCCATGGTGGTCCGCAGCCTCAGCGCCGGCCGTGGCAGGTCGTTCAGCAGGGTTCCGACGTAGCCGGTGTCGGGCGAAGACACCTCGACGTGGCCGCTGGGGTTCGTCGTGTCGACCTCGGCGTTCCGGTTGGGCGCACCAGGTGCGCTGCAGGCCGCTGCGAGCAGAGCGGTGGCCACCGTTGCAGGTATCCAGCGGCGGGACGCCGTCCCGCGGCCTCGTGGCGGCACCCGGCCTCCTCGTCTAATTCCTATCGAGGATAGTAGACTCGTCGTGCCGTGCGTTCATGGACTGGTTGACCAGGGAGGGTGGATGCACCGGGCGGAAGGATTCGCCGGCGCCGCGGCGGTGTCTGCGCTGCTGCTGGCGGGATGCGCCGCCCCGTCGGACGGAGACGCCGAACCTGCGACGGGCGTGCTGCCAGCGTCGGCGTACGAGGGTCCGGAGCTGGACGGACCAGTGTTCGACGTGCCCTGCGCGCGCGAGAGGCCTCCGAGGGCAGGCTCGCCGGTGACGATCGAGCTGCCACGGATGGTTCTGCACTGTTTGGGGCCCGGTCCCGCCGTGGACACCGCGGACCTGGTCGGCGAGGTCACCGTGGTCAACTTCTGGGCCAGCTGGTGCGACCCGTGCCGCGAGGAGATGCCGATGCTCGCGTCGGTCGCCGCAGACACCGGCGACAGTGTCCGATTCATCGGGGTGAACACCAAGGACCAGCCGGATGCTGCCGCTGACTTCCTGGAGACCACCGGGGTGCGCTTCGAGCAGCTGTACGACCCCGAGGGTGAACTGCTGCGACAACTGGGCACCGTGCAAGGCCTGCCGGTCACGCTGGTGCTCGACGCCGACGGTGCCATCGCGCTGCAGCACATCGGCCAGATCGACCAGACCACTCTGCTCGAGGCCATGGAGGCCCTGCCGTGATCGCCGGCGCAGCCACCCGCCGACCGCTGGCACCGAGCCGCCTGCCGGACCGTGACCGTGGCGTTGGCGAGGCAAAGAGACGGGTCTCGGCTGCCGTCGTGACAGTCGTCCTTGTGCTTGCCGGCTGCGCCGGCGGGGTACGGGCGGAGCGCTCGAGCGGTGGCTTCGTCCAGGGCGACTACGTCATCACCGTCGTCCCGGTCGCCGACCGCGTCGACGCACCGGACCTGTCCGGCGAGACCCTGTCGGGCGAGCAGGTGTCCTTGGCCGATTTCGCCGGCAAGACCGTGCTGATCAACGTGTGGGGGTCGTGGTGCGTCCCGTGCCGGGAGGAGGTGGACGACCTGGTCGCCGCCCGGCGGGAGCTGCCGAGGGCAGAGGTGGCGTTCCTGGGGATCAACATCCGCGACGACCGGTCCGCCGCGCAGACCTTCGAGGCCCGCTACGGGGTGACCTGGCCGAGCCTGTACGACCCGTCCAGCAGCCTGCTGCTCGGATTCCGGGACAGCCTCGCCGCTGCAGCGGTGCCCACCACGTACATCATCGACGCCGACGGCCGGGTGGCCGCGCGGATGCTGGACAAGCAGACCGCCAGCACCTTCGTCGACGTGGTCACCGACGTGCGGGCCAGCACCGATGGGTGAGTGGTTCGGCGACACCGCCTACTCCGGGTCGCTGGTCCTGGCTGTCCCGGTGGCGCTGATCGCCGGGCTGGTCAGCTTCTTCTCCCCGTGCGTGGTCCCGCTGCTGCCCGGATACGTCTCCTACGTCACCGGCCTGTCCGGTGCCGACCTCGGCGCAGGCCGCCGGGGGCGGATGCTGGCCGGTACCGGCCTGTTCGTGCTCGGGTTCTCCTTCGTCTTCGTCTCCCTCGGCACCCTGATGGGGGCGGTCGGCACCTGGTTCCTGACCAACCAGCGCACCCTGAGCGTGGTCCTCGGCCTGGTCGTGATCGTGATGGGGTTCGCCTTCCTCGGGGCGGTGCCCTTCCTGCAACGAGACGCCCGGGTGCACCGCGTCCCCGATGTGGGGGTGGCGGCTGCCCCGCTGCTCGGGGTGCTGTTCGGGCTCGGCTGGACCCCGTGCCTGGGACCCACCTTGACCGCCGTGCTCGCACTGTCGCTGGACGAGGCCAGCGCCGGACGGGGCGCCCTGCTCACCTTCGCCTACTCCCTGGGCCTCGGCGTCCCGTTCATCGCCGCCGCGCTCGCGTTCAGACGAATGCTCGGCGCAACCGCATGGCTGCGCCGTCACCAGGCCTGGTTCAGCCGGCTCGGCGGCGCCATGCTCATCGCCGTCGGCATCCTGCTGCTCACCGGCTGGTGGGACGTCCTGGTGGGACAGATGCAGGTCTGGATCCCCGGCTTCACCACCGCGGTGTGACATGCCCAACCACGAGCCGGGGTCACGCCATGTGGACGAGCCGGGCAGCCGGCAGTGAAGAGGTGGGTACGGCCGGCGCGGCCCGGCCAGCGGAGGCGACGCCACCAACGGTGATGGGCCGTGGCTTCATCACGCCGCGCGCAGCAAAACTCTAAACTGGCCGGCGATGACTTACCTGCGTTGTTTTCGTGGCCCGGCGCCGGTGGTGCGACTGGCGCTGGGCGCCTTGGCTCTGCTGGGTCTGTTCGCGATGCATGGCCTGGGTGGGCACGGGACCATGCACCGGACGGCCTCGGACGCGTCCTCGGCGAAACTGCAGGCGCAGTTGCATGGCGACACGGTCGATTCCAGTTCCGCGTCCATGGCAGCACCCGACCACGGCGAAGCGGGCTCGCATCCCGACGGAGGTGATGGCGCCCTGGTGGGTCTGTGCCTCGCGGTTCTCGCGATCGCACTCCTCGGAATGCACTGTCTGCGCAGTGAGGCGCGCTGGCAGTGGGCGGGCTGCCGTGTCGTCCGACTCCGAGCCGTTCTCCCGTTCGCGGTGTATCGGGACCGGGATCCACCTGACCCGTTGGCACTGTCGATCCTGCGCTGCTGACGGCTGGTGACTGGCTACGCGACGAAACGCAGTCGTGTGGGCCTAGTCCTCCCTGCCCAGGCAACGACGTTCGACAGGAGATCCCCATGATGATGAACAAGCTTTGCGCTGGGGTTGCCGTCTCGGCTGTGCTGCTCACGGTTACGGGCTGTGGCAACGACAGCGACGACGCGGCCAGCGAGACACAGACCGCCGCCAACGGCGATGAGTTCAACGACGCTGATTTGGCGTTCGCCAGTGACATGATCCAGCACCACGCGCAGGCGTTGCTGATGGTCGACATGACGATGGACCGGGAGCTCGACCCTGAGGTGCTGCAGCTCGCTGACGACGTCCGGGCTGCTCAGGCACCGGAGATCGAGCAGATGGCGGCTTGGCTGACCGCCTGGGACAAGCCCATTCCCGAGACCGTTCGCGATCACGCCAACGCCCACGGTGGCGGGGACGTAGAGATGGACGACATGCCCGGGATGGTGAGCGAGGACGACATGTCCGAGCTCGAAGCCACGCAGGGCCAAGAGTTCGAGGACCTGTGGCTGGAGATGATGATCGAGCACCACGAAGGTGCGGTGGGCATGGCGCAGGCCGAGCAGTCCGACGGTGTGTTCGAACCGGCGATCGATCTGGCCGACTCGATCGAGACTTCCCAGGAGAAGGAGATCGAACAGATGGAGGGCCTGCTCGAGTCCTGACCTGAGCGCAGCCCAGTTGGACGCGCCGCTGGTGCGCGGAGCTGGCCTGCACCCCCACCGCACCGTACCCCCTGGTGGTATGTTGGCCAGCCGGGGTCGAGCTTGCAGGGAGACGATCATGGTCGGCTATGCCAGCACAAAGGACGACCAGCTCAAGAGGCTTCGCAGGATCGAGGGTCAGGTGCGTGGTCTGCAGCGGATGGTCGAGGGCGACGAGTACTGCATCGACGTGCTCACCCAGGTTTCTGCGGCGACCAAGGCGCTGCAGTCGTTCTCCCTGGGGCTGCTTGGTGAGCACATCGCTCATTGCGTCGTCGAGGCCGCGCAGGCCGGCGGTGGCGGCGCCCAGATCAAGGTCCGTGAGGCCCAGCAAGCAATCGCTCGCCTCGTCCGCTCCTGATCCCGCTCTTTGACATTATACCCCCATGGGGTACTGTGGTTCCTGACACGTGGCCGCGGACGTCGGGTGGCTTGTCAGCTTCCGGAGGACGGTTATGAGCAACCATGCAAGGCAGCAGCACCCGTCGGGGGCGACCATTCCGCTCGCGAGGGATCCGGTCTGCGGGATGGACGTGGACTCCTTCGCTAGCGACTACCACTCCGAGCACGATGGTCAGACGTACAGTTTCTGCTCCGGCCGGTGCCAGGAGAGGTTCGAGGCGAACCCGAAGCAGTACCTCCACGCGCGGCCCTCCCATTCGGTGGCGGCTGGGTCGTCGACCGATGAGGCCGTCGAGTACACGTGCCCGATGCATCCCGAGATCCGCCAGCTCGGGCCGGGTTCGTGCCCGATCTGCGGGATGGCCCTCGAACCCTTGGTGGTGACTGCGGCGTCCGGCCCCAGTCCCGAGCTCGCCGACATGAGTCGACGGTTCTGGATCGCCCTGGTCTTGTCCCTTCCGGTGGTCGTGCTGGAGATGGGCAGAGATCTGTTCTCGTCACTTGATGAGCTGATCGCCCCGTCCCCGGCGATGTGGGCCCAGCTCGTGCTGGCGACCCCTGTGGTGTTGTGGGCAGGGTGGCCGTTCTTCACCCGCGGCTGGGCATCGATCCGGACCATGCAGCTCAACATGTTCACCCTGATCGCGATGGGGACCGGTGTCGCCTGGCTCTTCAGTGTTGTCGCCACGATCACACCCGACCTGTTCCCGGACAGCCTCCGTGGCATGGATGGCACCGTCGATGTGTACTTCGAGCCGGCGGCGGTCATCACCGTCCTGGTCCTGCTGGGCCAGGTGCTGGAGCTGCGGGCCCGCGAGCAGACCTCCGGCGCCATCAGAGCCCTGCTCGACCTCACTCCGAAGACCGCGCGCCGCATCGCTCCGGACGGACACGAGGCCGAGGTTGCCCTCGATCTCGTCCAGATCGGCGACCGGCTCCGTGTCCGCCCCGGTGAGAAGGTGCCCGTCGACGGTGTCGTCGACGACGGCCGTTCGTCGTTGGACGAGTCGCTGGTCACCGGTGAGTCGATGCCGGTCACCAAGACCACGGGCGACACCGTGATCGGTGGCACGCTCAACCAGACCGGCTCCTTGATTGTCCGCGCCGACAAGGTGGGCCGGGACACGATGCTTGCGCGCATCGTCGCCATGGTGGCTGAGGCACAGCGCTCCCGCGCACCGATCCAACGCCTCGCCGACCGGGTGTCCGCCTGGTTCGTGCCATCGGTGATCGGGATCGCCGTGGTGGCGTTCTCCGTCTGGGCGGCCGTCGGACCCGAGCCTCGCCTGGCACACGGCCTCGTGGTGGCTGTCGCGGTGCTGATCATCGCCTGCCCCTGTGCGCTCGGGTTGGCCACGCCCATGTCGATCATGGTGGGGGTCGGCCGAGGGGCCGGGCTCGGCGTGCTCATCAAGAACGCCGAAGCACTCGAGCTGATGGAGAAAGTCGACACACTCGTGGTCGACAAGACCGGAACTCTCACGGTGGGACGTCCATCGGTCACGAGCATCGTGCCGTCCACCGGCTTCGACACCGACACCTTGCTGCGGCTGGCCGCCGGTGTCGAGCGCGCTTCGGAACACCCGCTGGCTCGTGCCATCGTCGCTGCGGCTGAACAGTCAGGTCATGCGATCCCCGCGGTCACCGACTTCGATGCCCCCGCCGGCAGGGGAGCGATCGGCGCTGTGGAGGGCCGGCGTGTGGTTCTCGGTAGCCCGGGTTTCCTGCGCGACCACGGGATGGACCCCGGCTCACTCGGCGCTGAGGCCGACCGCCTACGTGGCGACGGCGCCACGGCGATCTTCGTCGGCGTGGACGGAACCGTCGCCGGAATCTTCGCTATCGCCGACCCGGTGAAGGACACGACTGCCAATGCGCTGGCTGCCCTGCGGTCCGACGGCATCGAGGTGGTCATGCTGACCGGAGACAACCGGGTGACCGCCGAAGCCATCGCAGGCCGGCTGGGCATTGATCGTGTTGAGGCCGAGGTGCTTCCCGACCACAAGAGCGACATCGTCCGGCAGCTCCGCGAGGAGGGACGGGTGGTCGCCATGGCCGGGGATGGCGTCAATGATGCCCCCGCACTCGCAGCTGCCGATGTCGGTCTCGCCATGGGCTCAGGCACAGATGTGGCCATTGAGAGTGCCGGCGTGACCCTGCTCAAGGGCGACCTCACCGGCATCGTCCGGGCCCGACAGCTCTCCCGGGCGACCATGGCGAACATCCGGCAGAACCTCGTGTTCGCATTCATGTACAACGTTGCCGGCATACCGGTCGCCGCCGGCATCTTGTACCCGGCCTTCGGCTTGCTGTTGTCGCCCATGATCGCGGCCGCCGCCATGGCCCTGTCCTCGGTCAGCGTCATCAGCAACGCGCTGCGACTACGCGCCCAACACCTCTGACCGATCAGCCCTGATCGTGACGCAGAGCCGCGCCACCGCCAAGGCATGGCATCGTGGAGAGTCTTCTCGCGACGCGCGCGGCCGGCAAGGTCCGTGATGGCATGGCGGGGGGGGGGAGGGAGGGGGGCGGCTGCTGGCGGCTCTTCTTGTGTGAACGTCCTGAGGCTCGATCACGTCCTGAGGTCGAGCGTGATCTGCTGCCGTGGCGCCAGGATCAGCAGGGCCGGGTCGCCTGTGACTTCGGTGCCGTTGACTGTGACGACGAGTCGTTGCCCCGATGCAACTCGCAGACCGCCGATGCGTCGGGAAGGGCCGTGAAGCTCGGCGCGGCGAGCACTGCTGGTGAGCCGCGGGACACTGGCCAGCATGGATGTGTGGCAGCTGCTGGCCGCCTTCGCCGGTGGCCTGCTGGTCGTCTGGCTGGCCCTGCTGGCTCTGCTCGCCAGGTGGCGTGCTCAGCGTGCTGCCT
>JALZIL010000402.1 GCA_030860305.1 Actinomycetota bacterium | reverse complement strand
TGCCCAAGGGGTACGACATTTCTGATCATCGCCACGCCCGACGGCTCAGGCGGCGGCCCGAGCCTCGTGGTCCAGAAGCCAGCCCTTGGGCTCGAGCCCGTACCGGAAGCCGTGCAGCGCACCCTTTACCGAGATGACCCGGTGGCACGGGATGAAGAGTGCAGCGGCATTTCTCGAGCAGGCACTGGCTGCGGCACGTACGGCAGCTGGCCTGCCGCACTTGGCGGCAAAACCGCCATAGCTCAAGGTCGTACCCGCCGGCACCTTGCGCAGCACCTCCCAGGCATGGCTGATGAAAGGCCCGCTGGCTTGCCGTACCGTGACGGAGTCGATTGCGCGTACGTCACCGTCCACATAGGACCGTACGGCGCTGCTGATCCCGCCCAGATCCTCGCTGGGTTCGATCGCGCGGGGACGCAACGCGGGAGCGATCACCGCCACCAGGGATTCCAGGTCGGTCGTCCAGCCACTGGCGTACACCGTGTCGTTCTTCGCCAGGACTGTGAAGGGCCCCGCAGGAGTGTCGGTCGTCCAGCTGTTCATCATGCGATTCTCCTCGCTGCCGATCGGATCGGTCGGTCGTCGATGCGGGATGTTCGGGTCGAGTGGGCTGCTCGGGTTGCGCTCTGGTGAGCCCACAGGTGCATCACGGCGTATGAGCGCCAAGGCCGCCAGTCGGAGGCCCGGAGGTTTGCTTCCCGTTCGGTGACCTCAGCGGCTGGGTCAGCGCCTGACCGGGAACGTGAGCCGGCGGACACCGCGTCCATGGCCCGCCGCACGATCAGGTCACCACCCAGGAAGATGTCCGGGTCGGACAACCCGCGCATGGCGACGTAGGCGGCCGTCCAGGGACCGATCCCACGCAACCGTTGCAGGTCCTCGACTGCTGCTCGTCGGTCCGCTCCGATGTCCAGCGAGATCGAGCCATCGGTGAGCGCCCGGGCCAGATCGCGCAACGTGCGCTGCCGAGAGTTCGTCATCCCGAGGCCGGAAAGGTCGGCGTCGGCAATGGCTTCTGGCGGTGGAAAGGCGTGCGTCACACCACCATCGGGGATGGCCAGGGGCGTCCCGAGAGCGGTGACCAGCCGCGAGGTCAAGGTCATCGCGCCCGCGACCGATACCTGTTGTCCGATGACGGCACGGAAGGCGAGCTCAGCGGCATCGGCGGCCCCTGGGACTCGCAGGCCGGGACGCCGGGCGATCAACGGTCCCAGGATCGGATCCGGACGAAGGGCATCGTGGACGGCGATCGGGTCGCTGTCGGCATCCAGGATTCGGCGACAGCTGGCCACGGCGGTGGGCAGGTCCCGGACATCGCCCAGGCGCAGCACGCACTGGGTGAACGTCTCGTGTGGTGTGAGTTCGGCAGTGGCCGGACCGTGCGGAAGGTTCAGCACCCGTCGGTAGCTACCGTCTACGACCTCTTCGAGCTCGGATACCTGGTGTCCGGCGAAGAACGAGAGCAGGGCGCCGCCGTCGTACGGGGCACGATGGGCCAACCGGAGGGTGATCAGGCCAGGAATGGCCGGTGCGCTGCGACGACCGGAACGCAGGTCACCGGGGGTACGGGCAAAGACGGCGCGCACGGTGTCGTTGAACTGCCGGATGCTATGGAAGCCGGCTGCGAAGGCGACGTCGGCGAATGACATACCGGTCGTCTCGATGAGCACCCGGGCGGTCTGGGCGCGCTGGGCCCGTGCCAGAGCCAACGGCCCGACGCCGAGTTCGGCCACCAGCAGACGATTGAGTTGTCGCTCGGAATAGCCCAGAGCGCTGGCAAGGCCGGGAACACCGACCCGATCGACAGCACCGTCAGCGATCAGCCGCATGGCCCGCCCGACGATGTCACCACGCACATTCCACTCGGCCGATCCTGGTGCAGCGTCCGGACGGCAGCGGCGGCAGGCGCGAAGGCCCGCGGCCTGGGCCGCTGCGGCGACGGGATAGTAGGAGACATTGTGCGGCAACGGAGTACGAGCGGGGCAGCTGGGGCGGCAGTAGATGCCCGTTGTGTGCACGCCGACGAAGAACCAGCCGTCGAATCGCGCATCCCGGCTGCTGACCGCCCGATAGCAGCGCTCGGAATCGAGGCGTTCGTCGGTGAGCATGCCCCGACTATGCCACTGTAGAGCCCCGTCGACTGGCGGGAATCGGACGTCGCCATGCGAGGGGCATTTCTCGGCGGGGTGCCGAGCGAAGACGACCCCGACGTGCATCTTTTGGCACAAGGACGCCTTGACTCAATTGCTGTGAGGCGCGCGCCGTACCCTGGCTTCTCGTGAATTTGACCATCGGCATCGTCGGGCTGCCCAATGTCGGAAAGTCCACCCTGTTCAACGCTTTGACGAAGAATGACGTCCTGGCCGCGAACTACCCGTTCGCGACGATCGAGCCCAACGTCGGAGTCGTCGGCGTCCCGGACGAGCGGCTGGCCGTCCTCGGAAGGCTGCACAACAGCGCGAAGCTGGTTCCCGCGGCGGTGTCCTTCGTCGACATTGCCGGCATCGTTCGTGGGGCGAGCGAGGGCCAGGGCTTGGGCAACAAGTTCCTTGCCCACATCCGCGAGGCCAGCGCGATCTGCCAGGTGATTCGGGTCTTCGCTGACGACGATGTCGCCCACGTCGATGGCCGGGTCTCCCCGCAGGGCGACATCGAGACGATCAACACCGAGCTGATCCTGGCCGACCTACAGACCCTGGAGAAGGCGATCCCGCGGCTGGAGAAGGAAACTCGGCTGGCCAAGGACCGCCGTACGATGCTCGATGCCGCCAACGAGGCCGCAGCGGTCCTCGACGGCGGGGAGGCCCTCTACGGCTCGAAGGTCGACCTCGACGTCCTGGCCGAGCTGTCCCTGCTGACGGCAAAGCCCAATCTGTATGTCTTCAACGTCGACGAGGAGGAGCTGGCCGACCCGGCGGTCATCGACGAGCTGCGGGCGTTGGTCGCACCGGCGGAGGCGATTGTGCTGGATGCCAAGATCGAGGCGGACCTGGCCGAGCTGCCCGGCGGGGAAGCTGCCGAGCTGCTCGCCGCGGTCGGTCAGGACGAGCCGGGACTGCACCAGCTCGCCCGGATCGGCTTCGACACGCTGGGTCTGCAGACCTATCTCACCGCCGGCCCCAAGGAGTCTCGGGCGTGGACGATCCCCAAGGGCGCGACGGCTCCTGAGGCCGCGGGGGTCATCCACACCGACTTTCAACGTGGGTTCATCAAGGCCGAGATCGTCTCCTACGAGGACCTCGTCGTCGCCGGCTCGATGGCTGAGGCCAAGGCCCGCGGCCGGGTCCGGATCGAAGGCAAGGACTACGTGATGGCCGACGGCGATGTCGTGGAGTTCCGATTCAACGTCTAGAACAGTGTGACCGGTAAGGACAAACCGCCGTCTGACCTGCAGGTATGACGGAAAGACACCGCTCTCAGGAGCGGTTAGTCCGCGCTGAGTCCGCAAGATTCTCAGCTGAGCCCGTGATCGCCTCGCTGAGCATCGCCTCAGCGGCCTTGCGTGTCCGGTCCTCAGCGGTCGGCCACATGTGCGCGTACGTGGTCAGCGTCGTTGTCG
>JALZIL010000281.1 GCA_030860305.1 Actinomycetota bacterium | reverse complement strand
TGGTCGACCTCGACGAACTGCCTGGTTCGGCCGACGACGCAGCCGCCAGCGACGCTGACCTCGACGAACTCAAGGCGGCCTTTCTATCCAGCGAGTGGGCCAACCGGGAACCCAGCGAGGTCGAGGTTCCTTTTCACGTCCGGATTGGTGACGGGCTGGCGCTGCGCGGCCGGATGGATGCGGTATTCGGCGACGCCCGAACCGGTTTCGAAGTCGTCGACTGGAAGACCGGCGCGGTGCCGACCGGTGCGGAGAAACAGGCGGCCGCCATCCAGCTGGCCGCGTATCGGCTGGCCTGGGCCTCGCTTGCCGGCGTGGTGGTGGATCAAGTGAGCGCGGCCTTTGTCTACGTACGGCACGACGAGACCGTACGGCCGGCCGATCTGGCTACCGCCGAAGAACTGCTCGCGCTGATCAGATCCCTTCCTCCGGGCTGATCTGCCGGCCCCTGGCCTGGTTCATGAGCCGCTGAGCCCGGCAGCCTCGCCGAGGATTCGGATGGAGCTCTCGGTGATGGGGTTGGCGACGAGGATCACCTCGTCGGCCCCGGCCTCGCAGAGTCCTCGGAGGTGCTCGGCGAGGGTCTCGACGGCCACACCGGGCGCTTCGGGCTTGGCCGGACGTTCGTCGGCGGTCGGATCCACGATCACCAGGGCACATGCGCTGCGGGCGATGTCCTCGGACCGGCGCCCAGCGGCGACGGCCGCTTCGGTGATCCGATTATTGAGCGCCGCGAACCCATCCACCGAGTTGCCGTACGAGTCGTACCAGGTGTTCCAGGCCTCGACGTGCGGCAACGTGCGGGCCAGCATCCGTGGCCCGTTGGAGCCGATCATCAGCGGCACACAACGGTGCGGTGGGGGGAGGAGGACGGCGTCGTCGACCTGGAAGAACTCGCCATGCACGCTCGTACGTTTCCCCGACAGCAATCCGTGGATGATCGCGAATGCCTCGGCGAAACGAGCTACGCGACGGTCGTAGGCAATGCCGAAGGCGCGAAACTCGGCCTCGTTCCAGCCCGCACCCAGGCCGAACACGAAGCGACCGCCGCTGACCTCGTCGAGCGTGGCAGCCATCTTTGCTAATAACCCGGGCGGGTGGAAGCCGACACACGCCACGAGTGGGCCGATGGTCACCCGTTCGGTCACCGCGGCCAGGGCGGCCAGCATCGTCCAGGCCTCCCAGGGCCCGCGTTCGGGCCGTCCGTCCCCGCGGAAGAGGAGATGGTCACCCAACCAGATCGAGTCGAAGCCGACCTCCTCGGCGGCTCGAGCCATGGCGAGGTACTCGGGCCAGCGCACATCGCGCTCAACCTCAGGAAGTTGGATCCCCACCCTTAGCGGCACCGGGGAAGCCTACGACCGCCGGAAAGGCGCCGCGGTGATTCGAGTGAACCGTCTGCAGCTCGGGAACGGGTGATCGGACTGCGGACGGTTCACTCGAATACGAGATGGCGCTGCTCGGCGACCGGGTGGACTACTTGGCGGCGAGTACGTCGGCTGTCAGGATTTCCGGCGGACTGGACAGCAGCCGCTCGGCGTTCTGCATCAGCGCCGCCGCGATCGGACCGTCGAGGTGAGCCTGACGCTCCGCGTCCCCGGGAAATGCGTCGACGATCCAGAAGGTCGAGTCGTCGGTGCGCAACGCCATCCAGATCACCGTGCCGGCCTCCTGGTTGGCCAAGTCGAGGGCCCCGGTCAGGAACTGAGCCACCTCGTCCTGGGTGTCGTCCTTGGCGACCATCTTGACCACGAGTGCCTTGCTGACCATGAACTGCCTCCGATGCGTTCACGTACGGCGGTCCGCACGTTTGGTCAATGCTAGGCACGGCCAACTCCGCTCCGTCGACACGGCTATCCGCTTGCTCCGTAACGGCGCCGGGCTCGGCGTCCAGCCGCGACGAGTAGCACCGAGGCCAGCAGGTTTCCCGCGATCGCGGCTCGCACGGCAGGCGTCCATGACCTCGGACGGTAGGTCACCGGCTCTATGAGCGTTCCGGCTATGCAGGCGAGCCCAAGACTCTGACAGATGATCCCCGGGAGGCCGCTCCGCGAATTTTGGCCCGCCGAGCGGGCGGCGATCAGCCCGGTCACCGGCATCGGCCACGGCGCGGCGACGCCCGCCCCCCAGCCGACCAGCAGCCCAGTCGGTACCGAGAGAGGGATCGAGACACCGAAGGGCTCCCCGGGTATCTCATGCCGCACCGACACGGCGCTGCCGAAGGCACCTGCGCCAGCAAAAGCCGCCGCCGCGGCGACCAGGAAACGATCAGGTTTCATGGCGGGACAGTCCTTTCGTCAACTCCTGGGCCCGTGGACCATCGATGTCTGCCCGCGGGGCGTTCCCGTCGCCACCTGCGCCAGTATCGAGTCGACGCAGTGCCGCGAGCACGACGTCGCGGTCGGTGGTCGACCAGAACGCGGGCATGGAGGCACGCAGGAAGCTGGCATAGCGAGCGCTGGTCAACCGGGAGTCGAGTACGGCGACCACGCCGCGGTCGGTCGCCGTACGGATCAACCGTCCGGAACCCTGCGCCAGCAACAGGGCGGCATGACTGGCCGAGACCGACATGAACCCGTTTCCGCCGGCGCGCGTCACCGCCGTTGCGCGTGCCGACATCAGCGGGTCGTCCGGGCGCGGAAACGGGATCCGGTCGATGAGGACGAGCTGACAGGTCGGCCCGGGTACGTCCACGCCCTGCCAGAGGGACAGTGTTCCGAACAGGCACGTTCGCGAGTCAGCGGCGAAGGCGGCCATCAACGTCGGGGTGGCGTCGTCGCCCTGACACAGCACCGGTACGTCGAGGCGCGCACGCATCTCCTGCGCGGCCGCTTCGGCGGCCCGGCGCGAGGAGAACAGGCCGAGGGTACGTCCACCCGCCGCCTGGATCAGGGCAGCGATCTCGTCCAGACCGGGCGCACCGAGACCGTCCCGACCGGGCGGCGGCAAGTGCTTGGCGACGTACAGGATGCCCTGTTTCGGGTAGTCGAAAGGACTGCCAACGTCCTGACCGCGCCAGGCTGGTGCGTCGGTCCCGGCTAGGCCGAGTGCGTGTGCCGTTGCGTCGAAGGTGCCGCCGACGGTGAGCGTGGCCGAGGTGAGGATCACCGTCCGCTCTTCGAACAGCCGTTCGCGCAGCAGCTCGGCGACCGACAGCGGGGCGACCTGCAACAGGCGCCGTGGACCGCCCGGCCCGTAGTCGGACACCGACAGCCAGGAGACGTCCTGGTCGGACTCCTTGGTCAGCCGCTCGGCGTCATCGAAGATCTCCGACAGGGCACCCCGCGCGAGCTGCTGGGCCCCCTGGTTTCCAGGACTCTCCAGAAGCGCGACGGCAGCCGGCAGCGAGGTAAGGGCGGCGCGGGCGGCATCGCGTACGGCGGCCACCGCCCGATGCAGCGCCTCTGGCAGTACGTCGGGAAAGCGCCCACCCTCCAACTCGTCCAGCGCCTTGCCGAGGTCGGTAGCCGCGTCGGTAAGCCGGGCGGCATCCACCTCCGCATGCCGGGCAGCGGCCGCGGCCGCCGCCGAGACTGACGCGGGGCTCAGCTGATCAGAAATCACACCGGTGACCCGGTCGGCCAGTTCATGGGCCTCGTCGATGACCACCACC
>JALZIL010000381.1 GCA_030860305.1 Actinomycetota bacterium | reverse complement strand
GCTCAACCCTGCGACCGGCGACACCGAGCGACGTCGCCGTCCGACGCTAGAGCGTTGTATCTCCTGGTCTCGGGCCGCCGGTTGTCGGCGGCACGTGAATATTGACCCTGGTGCGGCACCTGAACTTTGACCCCTTGTCCATCGACTCTGGCTCGTATCTCGAGGCAGAGAGGACGAAGGGGTGTTATCCGTGGAGGACTGGGCTGAGATTCGGCGGCTGCATCGTGCCGAGGGTTTGCCGATCAGGATGATCGCCAGGGTGCTGGGGGTCTCGAGGAACACGGTGCGTGCGGCGATAGCCAGCGATGGGCCGCCTAGGTATGAGCGTCGGCCGGCGGGGTCGATCGTGGATGTGGTCGAGCCGCGGATTCGTGAGTTGTTGCAGGCGTATCCGACGATGCCGGCGACGGTTATCGCGGAGCGGATCGGGTGGACTCGGTCGATCAGGGTGTTCAGTCGCCGGGTCGCGGAGCTGCGGCCGGTGTATCTGCCGCCGGACCCGGCCTCTCGAACGTCCTATCCGGTCGGGGAGATCGCGCAGTGTGATCTGTGGTTTCCGCCGATCTCGCTGCCGGTCGGGTTCGGGCAGACGCGGCGCCCGATCCAACTGCCGGTGCTGACGATGATCACCGGCTATTCGCGCTGGTTGTCGGCGGTGCTGATCCCGAGCCGCTGTTCGCAGGATCTGTTCGCCGGGTGGTGGCAGCTGATCGAGTCCCTGGGGTCGGTGCCGCGGGTGCTGGTCTGGGACGGCGAGGCCGCGATCGGGCGGTGGCGCGGTGGGAAGGTCGAACTCACCGGTGAGTGTCAGGCCTTCCGCGGCACGCTCGGGGCGAAGGTGCTGGTCTGCAGGCCGGCTGACCCGGAGGCCAAGGGCCTGATCGAACGCTGTCACGACTACCTCGAGCGGTCGTTCCTGCCCGGCCGTTGTTTCGCCTCACCCGCCGATTTCAACACACAGCTGCAGCAGTGGCTCGCGCTGGCGAACACCCGGCAGCGCCGCGCGTTGGGCTGCGCCCCGGCCGACCGGATCACCGCAGACCGCCAGGCGATGCTCGCGCTGCCGCCGCTGGCACCAGTGACCGGGTGGCGAGCCTCGACACGGTTGGCACGTGATCACTACATCCGTCTGGACAGCAACGACTATTCGGTGCACCCGAGCGTGATTGGCCGGCGCATCGAGGTGATCGCCGACCTGCACCGTGTCCGCGCCCTCTGTGAGGGCAGGATCGTCGCCGATCACGAACGACTCTGGGGCCGGCACCAGACCATCTCCGACCCCGAGCACGTCAGCGCAGCCCGGCTCATTCGCCGCGAGCGGGTCGGGCGACTGCACCCGGCGCAACAGAATGACGTCGAGCAGCGTTGTCTGGCTGACTACGACACCGCACTGGGTGTCGACCTCGACGACCCACTCGAGGATGGCGCGGCGTGATGGCCAGCAGCCGGACAGCCACGAAGACCACACGTGACCTGACCGCGGAGGTCACGTTCCTGACCAGGGCGTTGAAGGCGCCGACGCTGCGGGAGTCGGTCCAGCGGCTGGCCGAACGAGCCCGCGCCGAGTCGTGGTCGCACGAGGAGTTCCTCGTCGCCTGCCTGCAACGCGAAGTCTCCGCCCGCGAATCGCACGGCGGCGAAGGGCGTATCCGGACCGCACGATTCCCGGCCCGCAAGTCGTTGGAGGAGTTCGACTTCGACCACGCCCGCGGACTGAAACGCGACCTCATCGCGCACCTGGGCACCCTGGACTTCGTGGCCGCCCGGGAGAACGTGGTCTTCCTCGGCCCACCCGGCACCGGCAAAACACACCTCGCGATCGGACTGGCGATCCGCGCCTGCCAAGCCGGGCACCGGGTGCTGTTCGCCACCGCGTCACAGTGGGTCGACCGGCTCGGGATCGCCCACCACGCCGGCACCCTGCAGACCGAACTCGTGCGCCTCGGGCGTTACCCGCTGCTCGTGATCGATGAGGTCGGCTACATACCCTTCGAACCCGAAGCCGCGAACCTGTTCTTCCAACTCGTGAGCTCCCGCTACGAACGCGCGTCGCTGATCGTCACCAGTAACAAGCAGTTCGGCCGCTGGGGCGAGGTGTTCGGCGACGACGTCGTTGCCGCGGCCATGATCGACCGCCTCGTCCACCACGCCGAAGTGATCGCCCTCAAAGGCGACAGCTACCGCCTCAAAGACCGAGACCTCGGCCGCGTCCCGACCGCACCACCGACCGACGACTAACCATCAACCAACCATCAGAGGGTCAAGATTCAGATTCCGAGCGTGGGTCAAAATTCGAGTGCCGTTGACACACAACCCTCAGTTGACGGCGCGAATCGGTGCCGACGTTTGTGTGAATTGGCCCATGCCGGCGACGGGGAGATGCGTGGGACTACGGATGGGGAAGCACTGCCTCGATTCGCGGCGGCTCGGACGAC
>JALZIL010000332.1 GCA_030860305.1 Actinomycetota bacterium | reverse complement strand
GTCCGATCCGGTGATGAGTGCCGTCTTACCGTCGAGGCGTTTGGCTGCCACGTGTTGCTCCTTCTCGTTGTCGTTCATTGCGGGGTCGTTCATCGAGGGGTTGTCCCGGAGGGGTCGTTCATGGGGTGATGGTGGTCGGCTGGCCCAGGCGCCAGGCGGCATTGATGAGGCCGACATGGGAGAATGCCTGCGGGTAGTTCCCCAGTAGCTCCCCGGTTAGCACGTCTGCTTCCTCAGAGAGCAGACCAAGGTCGTTCGCGTGCTCGGTAGCGCTGCGAAACCAGGACCTGGCCCGCACCGGCTGGCCGGCGAGCACCAGGCATTCGACCAGCCAGTACGTACAGATCAGGAAGCCACTGCGGTCGCTGGGCCAGCGACGGACCAGACCTCCCTCACCCAGCTCACGCTCGACTGCCTCGATGGTGGCTCGCATCCGTTCGTCGTCGGCGGGCAGGAAGCCGACCAACGGCAGCACGAGCACCGAGGCGTCGAGGTCATCGGACCCGAAGGCTCCGGTGTACGCGCCGGCATCCTCGCTCCAGGCCTGATCGAGAATCGCGTCCCGTACCGCGTCCCGAGCCGTGGCCCACCCGGCCGGGTCCGCCTCCTCTCCGAGGCGTGGGGCGAGGTCGATGGCACGGTCCAGCGCGACCCAGCACATCACCTTCGAGGAGGTGTAGTGGCGTTGCTGGTCTCTGGCCTCCCACATGCCGGCGTCGGGTTGCTCCCAGGTTCGCGCGGCACGATTGGCGAGGGCGACCAGCAGCTGCTGGGTCGGTGGCTCGAACTGGCCCAGCTGGTCGCGCAGCAGGTGCGCGGCGTCGAGCACCTCGCCGAATACGTCGAGCTGGTCCTGCTCCCATGCTGCGTTGCCGACCCGTACCGGTGTGCTGCCTCGGTAGCCGCCCAGGTGTTCAAGAACGTGCTCGGTCAGGTCGCGCTCACCTTCAACGCCGTACATGATCTGGACGAGCTCGTCCCTGACATGACCGGCACTTCCGGCCAGCCACCCGAACAACCGGCCCGGCTCGTCCGGGCAGGCCGCCAACCACAGGGACCGGATCGTCAGACTGAGATCGCGCAGCCAGGCATACCGGTAGTCGAAGTTGTCGCTTCCGCCAATCGTCTCGGGCAGGGACGTGGTGGACGCCGCCAGAACAGCACCGGAGGGGCCGAAAGTGAGGCCCTGCAGGACAAGCGAGCTGCGCCGGACCAGTTCCCGGTAGTCGCCGTCGTAGCCAGTGTGCTGAGCCGACCACGAGGTCCACCCATCCACCGTGTCCTCGGGCGACGGTTCACCGGCCAGATCGCGTGCTTTGCCGAAGGTCGGCGCGTAGGACAGCCGCAGGTCCACCACGTGGCCGGCAGCGACATCGAACTCGCCGAGGATCGCACCGTCGTCGATGCGCAGCGGAACCTCGGTGCTCAGCGTGAGCGTTACCGGCCCGCCGGCAGCCTCAGCCCCGCCCGGGAATTTGCGATAGTGCGGCTCGGTACGGCCGTACTCCATCCGGGGCGACAGCTCGGTTCTCATCCGTACGGTGCCCCGCTGCCCCTCCAGTCGGCGGTGCAGTACGTGCGGGCTGCGCAGGCCGATGTCGTGACTGCGGGCCCCGGGCTCCAACAGCAGTGCGTCGGTGACGCTGACCGAACCGGTCACCGTGTGGAAGACCGTCCGAAGCACCAGCGTGTCCGCGACATAGGACCGCTCGGCGCTGAAGTCCTCGACCGGCTGGAGCGTCCAATGACCGGCGGTCGGATCGAGCAGCCGTCCGAAGACCGAGGGCGAGTCGAAGCGGGGCAGACACCACCAGTCCACCGATCCTGATCGATCGACCAGCGCGGCGGAGTGGCAATCAGACAGAAAGGCGTAATCGGCTATCGCCGGCTGCTGGCCGTCGGGTCGCGCGGGCTCGGCCACCCCTGCACGTTAAGCGGGTACGCAACGCTGATCCAAACCTGGCATCGGAATGTCCCTAAGTCGTCAGATCTGTCGGTGGCTAAGGGCGGTTCGCTACACAACCGCGGCTCTGCCCCCTGTCACTCGGGAAGTTGTGTAGCGAACCGGCGACGCCAAGGGACGCCGTACCGCAAGTTCAGGCCGTGACTCGAACCTGCAGCTCGCCCAACAGCACGCGCACCCGTCGTTCGATCTCGTCGCGCACCGGCCGCACCGCAGCGACGTCCAGCCCGGCCGGGTCGTCGAGGACCCACTCCTCGTATCGCTTGCCCGGGAAGATCGGGCAGGCATCACCGCAGCCCATGCTGATCACCACGTCGGCGGCGCGGACCACCTCATCTGTCCACGGCTTCGGGTACTCAGCGGAGATGTCGATTCCCCGTTCCCGCATCGCCTCGATTGCCGCGGGGTTTACCGAGGAATCAGGCTCCGACCCCCCGGACCAGGCGACAGCTGAGTCTCCAGCTAGCTGAGTGAAGAAGCCCATCGCCATCTGCGAGCGGCCCGCATTGTGCACGCAGAGAAACAGCACGGTGGGCTTGCCGTCGTCATGCAATCCCTCGATCTTGGCCAATGCCTGCAGGCGTTGCCGCGCGAAGCGCTCAGCCAGCAGAGGAAGGAACCGAGTCATCGAGGCCTTTCCAGCAAACTGGTCGAAGGAAGAGTGCAGGAACCGCTCGATGGTCTCCTGCCCGAACACGCCGGCAAACTCGGTGCTGAGCCGCGTGGCGGCGGTCTTCAGGGCCAGACCTTCATCAAGGCTCAGCGTGTCCCAGCTGCGGGTCTCGGTCATTCGTTGCTCCTTGGGTGTGTGGCCTTCGGCGGTATCCGGGAACTGGTGCCCGCCGGGGCCGGGAAGGGGTACGGGTCATTGCATGGGCCAGCCGGTCGACCCGGACGGCCAGGTCCTGATAAGCCGCCTCGAAGGCCGCTTCGGTGTCGATTCGCACCGGGTCGGGCACCGACCAGTGCAGGCGCGCCGGCGCATCGGCCTGCGCCAACTCCTCATGAGCGTTGTCGCAGACAGCCACCACGAGGTCGTCGGTGCGCAGGACATCCTGAGTTCGCGCGGTCGTGATTCCAGCCAGCCGCAGCCCGTGTCGGCGGCCGACAGTGACCGCACGGGGATGAACCCGGCCCGCGGGGTTGGTTCCCGCCGAGGTAGCCGGAGTAGCACTGACTCTTCCCCACGCTGCCGCGGCCAGCTGCGAGCGGGCCGAGTTGCGGGTGCAGACGAAGACCACCCGTGGCGCTGAGGTCATTGCACTCCAGCGGGAGATGTCCGGCGCCACGGTATTCGCCGATGTCGCCCATGGCCAGGCGCTCCCAGCGCTAACTGCGGCGACGATCGAATCGTCAAGGCGCAGCCGGACGTAGGTACGGCGCCGGTCCCCCTCCGACCGGATCCTGCGGATCAGTCCCGCGTCTTCCAGAACTCGGAGGTGATGAGCGAGCAGGTTGGTCGAGATCCCGAGCCCGCGCCCGAGTTCGCCCGAAGCGGCATCTGCCAATGCCAGTCTGTCGACGATCGCCAGCCGCATCGGCTCGCCGAGCGCGGCGTGCACCCTCGCGCGTCGCTCGAGATCGGGCGTCTGCATCGCGGACCTTGCCTCCATCGCTATTGAGTCAAGTATGATTGAGATATGCCAGACGTCAAGCCGGTGATCCCCCCGCTGTCCCGCCGGCTGGTTGCCGAGGGGCTCGGCACCTCGTTGCTGGTGACGGTTGTCGTGGGCTCCGGCATCGCCGCCCAGCGACTGTCCCCCACCGACGTGGGCATCCAGCTCCTAGAGAACAGCACGGCGACCGCGTTCGGCCTCGGCGTCCTCATTCTGCTGTTCGGGCCGGTGTCCGGGGCTCACTTCAACCCGGTGGTCTCGGCCGCCGACTGGTTGCTCGGTCGGCGTACCGGAAGCGGCCTGCGCGGGCGCGACGTCGCCCCGTACTCGATAGCGCAGATCCTGGGTGGCATATCCGGTGCAGTGCTGGCCAACCTCATGTACGACCTGCCGGCCATCCAGATCTCTGCGAACGAGCGATCCTCGGACCCGGTCCTGCTCGCCGAGGTGGTCGCCACCGCCGGGTTGGTCACCGTCATCTTCGCTCTGGTGCGCAGTGGTCGAGCTGTGTTGGTCGCCCCAGCGGTCGGCGCCTACATCGGTGCTGCCTACTGGTTCACCAGCTCCACGTCATTCGCGAACCCCGCTGTCACCGTGGGACGGATCTTCTCCGACACGTTCGCCGGGATCGCACCGTCGTCGGTGACGGCCTTCGTACTTGCCCAGGTCGTCGGCGGGGGTCTCGGCGTGCTGTTGATCCGATTCCTGTACCCGACCGTCACCGGTGGACCCGAGGACGTGACAGCGCACGTTGCCTCTGATCGGCGCGGCTCGGATACGCGCGCCTCGGATGCTCGCGACGCGTGAGCGCTGGATTCGGGCGCCGCTAACGGCAGAGGCGGGCGTGGGCTGAGGTGGCGAATCGATCGGTCATCCCGGCGACATAGTCGACCGCCTGACTCAGGCTGTCCGTCCCGTGATCGCGGTAGGTCGACGGCATCAGGTCGGGCTTGGCGTGATGAAGGTCCACCAGGTCACGGATGATCGTGATCGCCTTGGCCTTCCGATCGAGATGGTGGTCGCTGAAGTAGACGCGTACGAACATGAAGTCCCTGAACTCCGACATGACGTCGAGGTCGGCAGCCGACATTGTCACGGCGTCACCCAGAACGCTGTTGGACACCACCGCGCCGATCATCGACCCGACCATCTCCGAGCCGGGATGGCCGAATCGGGCTCGTACGTCGGCCGGGAAGTCTGACTCGACCAGCAGACACGCTCGCACGGCATCCAGGGCGTCGTGCGAGAGGTAGGCGATCCGGTCGGCGTACCGGACGCACGCCCCTTCGGGCGTAGCCGGAGGTGGCGAGATCTTCCAGGAATGTGCGCGGATTCCGTCCAGGACTTCGACGCTGAGGTTTTTGTCCTCAAGGACCTCGAAGATCCGAACACTCTGCGCCGCATGGTGCCAGCCGCCGTCCACGTACGGCGAGAGGGCGTCCTCACCGATGTGGCCGAACGGGGAATGCCCGACGTCGTGGCCCAGAGCGATTGCCTCGGCGAGGTCTTCGTTCAGGCCGAGTGCCGCCGCCAGCGACCGGGCGACCTGGGTGACCTGCAACGTGTGGGTCAGGCGGGTGACGAAGTGGTCGCCTTCCGGATTCAGGAACACCTGCGTCTTGTGCTTGAGGCGGCGAAATGCCTTGGTGTGCAGGATCCGGTCCCGGTCGCGTTCGAACGCGGTACGGAACTCGTCGGGTTTTTCTGCTCTTGCCCGACCGGCGCTGGTACTCGATCTGGTCGCCGCAGCAGCCAGGCCGACCTCTGCGGTCTCGCGCACGTCGCGGGTACGCAGCAGAAAGCTGTCGCTCACCGACTACAACCGGATCCCGAGCAGAGCGTCCACAGTGGAGGCAACCTGACTGGGCGCGTCAGGATCGGAGCCCTGTCGACGAGCCGCCATGTTCGCCCAACGGTCAACGCTACGCAGGGCATTAAGCGTGTCCAGATCATCGGACAACTGCCGGCGTAGCGACCGGAGCAGTTCCTCGGCTGCCGGACCGGAAGGCAAGGACACCGCATGTCGCCAGCTGGCCAGGCGGTCCTGCGCGGTGCTCAACAACTCCGGTCCCCAGGGCCGGTCCGCACGGTAGTGACCGGCCAGCAGTGCGAGGCGGATGGCCATCGGGTCGACGCCCTCACCGCGCAGCCGCGATACGAACACCAGATTGCCGCGGCTCTTGCTCATCTTCTCCCCGGCCAGTCCGATCATCCCAGCGTGCACGTAGTGCCGGGCCAGGGGCCATGAGCCGGTGAGCGTCTCGGCATGCAGGGCGGAGAACTCGTGATGCGGGAAGGCCAGATCGCTGCCGCCGCCCTGTACGTCGATGCCATCACCGAGGCGGTCGAGAATGATCGCCGAGCACTCGATGTGCCAACCCGGGCGTCCGGGCCCGCGGGGTCCTTCCCAGGACGGCTCGCCCTCCCGAGCCCCTCGCCACAGCAGCGGATCCAGCCGGTTGCGCTTGCCCTTCCGGTCGGGATCTCCACCCCGCTCTGCGGACAGGCGCAGCATCGTGGCTTCGTCGTACCCGGACTCGTAACCGAATCGCTGTGCCTGGCTGATGTCCTGATAGATGTCGCCTGTCCCGTCGTCCACGACATAGGCCCGCTGCTCGGTCAGCAGCTTGTCCACCAGCTGCCCGATGGACGGGATCGACTCCACTGCGCCGACGTAGTCGCGGGGCGGCAGCACTCGCAGGGCCTGCATGTCTTCACGGAACAGAGCCGTCTCGCGCATGGCCAGGACCATCCAGTCGTCACCGTCGCGCTCGGCTCGTTCCAGCAGCGGGTCATCGATGTCGGTGACGTTTTCGACAAAGGCCACCTCGTGCCCGGCGTCCAACCACAGGCGGTGCACCAGGTCGAAGGCCAGATAGGTGGCCGCATGGCCGAGATGCGTCGCGTCGTACGGAGTGATCCCGCAGACATACATCGTCGCGGTACGCCCAGGCGCTGTCGGACGCACCTCCCGAGTCGCGGTGTCGTACAACCTCAGCGCCTGCCCGGCCCCGGGCAATCGTGGAATCGGTGGGGCTGGCCATGGACGCATGGCTGCGAGGTTAGTTCGCCGCCCAGACGAATCTCTGATCAGGCGCGGCATCCGCTCGGGATCGGCTCGATCAGGTGCACAACGTCATGCGCGCGAAGGGCAACCGGCTGACGTCGGTGAACCCCGACCTCCGGGTGACCTCGGTGAACGTGAACGGCGTCCTAGGGCCCTTGACCCGTTTGAGTGTGCCGCGCGAGCCGGGCGCCATTGGTCCCCGCACCGGTTCCTGCACCGGGTCACGATCTCCGGCGCGCTCTCGCCGCTCTTCGCCCGGGTCATCGGCACCAAACTCGCCGCGGAACTACCTGTGGCGATGCAGGCCATGGCCCGATTGGCCGAGTCCAGCACCGCAGCAGTCACGTGAGCCCAACCCCCCGGTTGCCGGCCACCGGCTCCACCGCCTCACCTGGCCCGCAGGACAGCCCCGGCCGGCGCTGGATCCAGCCGATGCCCGAGTCAGACGACTCACGGTCACCGTCGCGGGGCGGCGGCTGGCGCAACGAGCGGTTTCCGTGGTCGAGGCGGCCGCCGAGTTCTTCAGCACGGTCGGCAGGCCTGCGCAACTCCTGCAGGCGCTCCACCACCTCGCGGACTAGCTGCCGCGCCTGGATGGTTCACTGCCTGGATGTGCTCCCCTGCCCCGTGGTGGCCGAATTGACCCTGCATTGATTCGGCAACCCGAGCGCGTTGCGGTGCACGGGCGAAGCCGGCAGAGCTACGGCATCGCGTTGTGTCTGGCCTCGGCACTGTCGTTCTCGACGCTGCCGTTCTTGGCCAATGGCGCCTATCGGGCCGGCATGGGACTCACCGAGTTGCTGCTCGTCCGGTTTCTCGTCGCTGGCGCCGCGCTGTGGTTGATCGTGGCCTTGCGTCGCAGCTGCCTGCCGCCGCCTCGCCTGATCGCGACAGGTCTGGCCCTCGGCGCGGTGGGCTACGCGACCCAATCCGCGCTGTACTTCGCCGCTCTCCCGTACAACGGGCCAAGCCTTACCACGCTGTTGCTCTACACCTTTCCGGTGGTTGTGTTCGTCGTCCTGCTGGCCCGGGGGAAGGAGCGGGCAACCAGGACTCGGCTGATCGCCCTGGCTCTCGCGCTGGCCGGTGTTGCCGTCGTGCTCCTGGGCACCGGCTCCGGGACCCTGCATCCGGTGGGCATCGCCTTGGGGCTGGGAACCGCCCTGGCCTATGCCCTCTACATCCTGATCGGGGACTCGGTGGATGCAGCGCTCGACCGCATCACGCTGAGCGCCCTGGTGTGCACCGGTGCCGCCGCCACGTACACGGCCGTCACCATCGCCTCCGGCGGTCCAAGCCTCCATTTCCGACCCTCCGGATGGTGGTGGGCCGGTGCACTCGGACTCGTCGCGACCGCGTTCGCGCTCACCGCATTCTTCGCCGGGATGCGGCTGGTCGGTGCGGCCTCGGCATCGATCATCTCGTGCGTGGAGCCGGTGGCGACGGTGCTCATCGGGGTGAGCCTGTTCAACGAACGGCTAGGCCCGATCCAGCTGCTCGGAGCGTTGGCCGTCGTGACCGCGGTCGTCCTTCTGCAGTGGCGCTCGCCTGCACGTGCCGGTCAGATCGGCGGCCAGGGCAGTGCGGGCCACTCGCCGGAAGGTTCAGGGTGAATGCCGGTGCGCAGCAACGACGCGACCCGGGCGCGGGTCCTTCGTACCTCGGTGACGGTGAGGTGTTCCTCGAGAGCAGCACCGAGGTCGCCGCACAGCTCGCTCGACAGCTGCTCCAGCATCTCGACCGCCTCCTCGTGCAACGGCCGCCCGGCCCACCGCCACAGCAGGGTGCGCAGCTTCGGATCGGCGGAGAAGCAGACGCCGTGATCGACCCCGTACACGTGGCCGTCGAGCATGGGGATCAGATGCCCCCCCTTGCGGTCGGCGTTGTTGACCACCACGTCCAGAACGGCCATCCGCCGCAGGGCTGGACGATCCGAGCGGGCGAGGTCGAGCAGGTCGACGGTTGGGTCCCCGTCCATCCACAGCTGCACCATTCCGGGTCCGAACGGGCCGTCCCGGAGGACCGTCGGGGGCACCACCCGCCAACCGCTGGCCGCCGAGACCAGGTAGGTCGCCACCTCCCGTCCGGCCAGCGTGCCGTCAGGGAAATCCCACAGCGGCCGCTCCCCCGCAATCGGTTTGTACACGCATTCGGCGATCTCGTCGTCGGTGCTGATCTCGGCGAGCAGGGTCACGTTGCTGGCATCCACCAGCCGGCCGGTGACCTCGATGCTGCCCGCGGTGAGCAGATGCAGGGCTTGCGACTCGTCCAGGCCAGGCGCGTCACCGGTGCTCTCACCGCTGTGCAGGCTCAGCGCCGGTAGCCGTTCTGCCGGGGGCAGATGTGGCCCTCGGTATCCAAGGGCAGGGAGCACAACGGGCACGGCGGCCGCCCGGCCGAGATCACTCGGCGGGCTCGCTCCACGAAAGCGCGGGCAGCCACCGGGGTGATCTTGACCCGCAGGGCGTCCGGCCCCTCGTCGGCATCGGAGAGGATCTGATCCTCGTCGACCGGCTCGTCGCTGTCCCCGCCGGCGACCGCCTCGACGACCACGGCCGCGCTGTCCGCGTCCCAGGCCAGGCCCATCGCGGCCACCCGGAACTCCTCGTCGACCGGGCTGTGCAGCGGATCGAGGTCGTTGATGACGGCATCCGGGGGTACGACCGCGCTCTGCCGGTTGGCTATCTCGTCCAACAGCTCGCTCATCCGATCGGCCAGAACACTGACCTGCGTCTTTTCCAAGGCAACGCTGACCGTCCGTGGACCGTCGCTGACCTGCAGATAGAAGGTGCGATCTCCCGGCTGGCCGACTGTCCCCGCGACGAATCGTTGGGGACGGTCGAACACGTACAGCTGCCGACTCATATACCGGAGTTTACGCGGAAGCGTGGTAGGAATCGCCACCGCCGACCGCGCCGTCGGCCGCCTCGCGCCGCCGCTTGCGCCGCCCCTTCTTGCGCGGCGCCAGACCGGACAGGTCGCCACCGATGTCATTGGTACGCAGAACGAAGGGCCGCGTCGGCGTATAGACGATCACCGACAGGGAGGCTGGTTCGACCATGAGCCGCTGGAACATATCCAGATGCATGCCCAGAGCATCGGCGAGCACCGCCTTGATCACGTCACCGTGGGTGCAGGCCAGCCAGGTCGCCTCCGGACCGAGCCGGGCATTCCACTCCCGTATGGCCGCAACGGCCCGCGCTGACGTCTGGGCCAGACCCTCTCCCTCCGGACCCGGGAACACAGCGGCCGAGGGATGCTGTTGGACGACCTTCCACATCGGATCCTTGGCCAGGGTCTTCAGCTGCTGACCGGTCCAGTCGCCGTACCGGCATTCGCCCAGCCGGTCGTCGGTGTGCAGCTCGAGCCCGGCACGGCCCGAAGCGATCGCCTGCACGCTCTCCTGGCACCGTTGCAGCGGGCTGGTCACCACGGCGGCCAACGGCACCGCACTCAGCCGGGACGCGGTGGCTGCCACTTGGGCCCGGCCGGTCTCGTCGAGTCCGACGCCGGGGGTCCAGCCGGCCAGCAGTCCGGCAGCGTTGGCCTCGGTGCGACCGTGCCGGAACAGCAGAAGTGTGGTCATCGGGTCGCGGCTCGGCCTGACCTAGTGGAGCGCACCTACATTGACGCGCAAGTCAGCGCCGAAGATGACAGCCGGCCACAGCAGGACAGCGATGATGAACGACAGGATCTCCGAGACGTTGGTGAAGGTGTTGTAGCCGTTGGTCAGGGCAACCACCACTCCGATGGCCAGGTAGATGAGAAAGAACAGGGACACGCCTCTGCGTCGATTCATGTGTCGAACCCCTCGGATAGATGAGTCAGCCGGCTCCGGGTGCTCCACGTCACTCGGCTGGTAACCGGAGCCTATTGGTAGGACGTGAACCCGCGGGGGTCAGCGCGGGGTCAATCCGCCGGTGGCCAAGAGCGTGAACACCAAGACCCCGAGGCCGATCCGGTAGATCACGAACGGGGTGAATGTGTGGGTGCTGATGTAGCGCATGAAGAAGGCGATCACGAGGTACCCGACGATGCCGGCCACCAGCGTGCCGACGATGGTCTGCGGCCAGGCGGTGTCGGCCTCTGCGCCGATGTCGAAGGCCTCGAAGACCCCGGAGATCAGCACAGCAGGAACCGCAAGGAGGAAGGCATAGCGTGCAGCTTCGGCTCGGGTATAGCCGAGGAACAGCGCCGCGCTGGTGGTGGCACCGGACCGGGAGACACCGGGGATCAGCGCCAGTGCCTGGGCGAACCCGATCGTCACGCCGTGCCTCGGGGTCAGCCGGCTGAGCACGCGCTCCCGAGATCCGACCCGGTCGGCGATCGCGAGGACGATGCCGAGCACGATGAGCATCGTGGCCACGATCCGCAGGTCACGCAGTGGTCCGGTGATCGTGTCTCGGAAGACGAATCCGAAGAAACCGATCGGAATCGTGCCGACGATGATGAGCCAGCCGATCCTCGCGTCCGGGTCGGACCGGAGCTCTCGGTTACGCAGCGACCGCACCCAGGTCACGATGATCCGGGCGATGTCTCGGCGGAAGTAGATGAGTACCGCGATCTCCGTGCCGATCTGGCTGACCGCAGTGAAGGCAGCGCCCGGATCGTCCCAGCCGGCCAGGTCCCCCACGATCCGCAGGTGTGCGCTACTCGAAATCGGCAGGAACTCGGTCAGTCCCTGCACCAATCCGAGGACGATTGCTTCGATCCAGCCCACGATCAGCCTCGGCCAGACATCTCGAGGGCATCCACGGCACCGCGAAGTGTGCTCAGGCGCTGCTCGAGACTGCCGTGCTGCACAGCGACGGTCATCGTCGTGACGCCCGCATCGGCGTAGGCCGTCATGCCTTCGGCGATCCGGTCGACCGGCCCGATCAACGCCGTGCTGTCGACGAACTCGAGGGGGACCGCAGCCGCGGCGGCGGCGTAGTCGCGATCGAGGTAGTGGTCCTGGATCACGGTGGCCGCCTCGTCGAAGCCCATCCGCCGGGCTTGGGCGTTGTAGAAGTTCTTCTCCCGGCTCCCCATCCCGCCGACGTAGAGCGCGCAGTACGGCCGGATCAGGTCGGCCGCTGCCTGGAGGTCGTCCGAGATGCAGATCGGCACGGTGGGTACGACGTCGAAGTCGGATGTGCGCCGGCCTCTGGCGCGTCCGGCCTCGATGGCGGCGAGCTGATCGGTGCTGTGCTGGGGGGAGAAGAAGATGGCCAACCAGCCGTCGGCGATCTCTCCGGTGAGCTCGAGGTTCTTCGGACCCACAGCGGCGAGGTAGATGGGGATGTCGGCTCGAGTGGGGTGCACGGTGAGGGTCAGCGCCTTGCCCGGGCCATCCGGCAGCGGCAGGACGTAGTGCTCGCCGTCGTAGCGCACCCGCTGCCGAGCCAGCGCCAGCCGGACGATGTCGACGTACTCCCGGGTACGGCCCAGCGGTTTGTCGAAGCGCACGCCGTGCCAGCCCTCGGAGACCTGCGGCCCACTGACGCCCAGGCCCATCCGAAACCGCCCCCCGGACAGCGTGTCCAGGGTCGCCGCCGTCATGGCCGACATGGCCGGCGTACGGGCCGGGATCTGCATGATTGCCGCGCCGACGTCGATCCGGGTGGTCTGGGCGGCAACGTAGGCCAGCACGGTGGGCACGTCCGATCCGTAAGCCTCAGCCGCCCAGACGACGCTGTAGCCCATGACGTCGGCTTCCCGGGCGAGGGTGAGGTTGTCCTTGTCGTTGCCTGCACCCCAGTAACCGAGGTTGAGTCCGAGCCGCACGGGGTGAGACCTTACGGCGACTGCCCTTGGTCGCCGGAATATGGTGCCGGTCATGGAAGCGCGCCGTCTGGGCAGCAGTGGTCTCGTGGTCTCCCGGATGGCTCTGGGCACGATGTTGTGGGGCCTGGACGCCGATGAGGACGAGGCAACGGCGCAGACCCGCGCCTTCCTCGATGCCGGGGGCACGCTACTCGACACCGCGGATGTCTATGCCGACGGCGACAGCGAGCGGACCATCGGTGGTCTGCTGCGCGGACCGATCGCCCGCGGCGAGATCCTGTTGGCGACCAAGGCAAGTCTGTCGACCGGACCGGGCCGGATGGACCGTGGCAACTCTCGGGGGCACCTGCTCACTGCGCTGGAGAGTTCCCTGCACCGACTCGGCGTGGACCACATCGATCTCTGGCAGCTGCACACCTACGACGACGACACTCCGATGGAGGAGACGCTGGCCGCACTCGACCATGCGGTGGAAAGCGGGAAGGTGCGCTACGTCGGGATCAGCAACTTCAGCGGATGGCAGTCCGCACAGGCCACGACCTGGCAGCGGGCCTGGCCGGGTCGGGCGTCACTGGTGTCCCACCAGGTCGAATACTCCCTGCTCCGTCGAGGAATCGAGGCTGAGGTCCTGCCCGCCGCGGAGGCGCTGGGGCTGGGCGTCCTGCCGTATTCGCCGCTGGCAAAGGGTGTGCTAACCGGCAAGTACCGGCACTCCACACCGTCGGATTCCCGTGGCGCGCACCCGGAATGGAGACAACACATCGATCCGCTGCGAACCCCGCACGATCAGCGAATAGTCGAGGCGGTAATCACGGCCGCCGACGGACTGGGCACCTCCCCGCTGGCGGTGGCGCTGTCCTGGGTCCGCGACCAGCCTGGCGTGGTGGCGCCGATCGTGGGGGCTCGTACGGTCGCCCAGCTCACCGGCGCGCTGGCAGCCGAGGACCTGACCCTGCCTGTCGAGATCCGTCGGGCCCTCGATGATGTCTCCGCCCCAGCTCGTCCGGCCCGTACAGACTGAGTCGGCACAAACCGACAAGTCCAGGCACCATGGGCGGTGATGCGATCCCACCCGCGACGCCTGAGCGTGTTTGTCGTCGCTTCGGTATGCCTGATCTGGCTGCCCGCTTGCACCGCAGATCGTGAGCCGGAACCACCTGGTGCCGCCGAACCGGCTGACGCACCCGAGCCGACCGCGGACCCAGCAGGCCAGGTCACCGACCTGGCAGCCGACCCGGAGGGCCTGGTCTTCGACCCGGTCACCGGCCTGCTCGCGGTCGCCGTGCGTGACCCGAATCGCTTGTTGCTGGTGGACGGAGCAACCGGGCAGGTGCAGACCGAGGTCGCGCTACCGGGCCACGCCCGCCACCTGCAGTTGGCCGCACCGGGTGGCCCGGTGCTGGTGCCTGGGGAGGACTCCAACGCGCTGATCCAGGTCGCCTTGCCGGGAGGTGCGGTGACCACGACGGAGGTCGGGGAGTACCCGCACGACGCCACCCAGGTCGGCTCCGGCCGGGTCGTGGTCGGCGATGAGATGGGCGGGACGCTGTCGATCGTCGAGAACGGCGAGGTGATCCAGACCTTCGACGATCTCACTCAACCAGGTGGTCTGGCACCCGTCGGAGATCTGGTCGGAGTGATCGACGTGGCCGACTTCTCGCTGTCGGTCTATGACATCGCGGCCGGCGAACGCGTCGGGCGGGTGCCCGCCGGCGACGGGCCGACGCACCTGGTAGCGGACAATCGCGGAAACCTGCTGGTGGCCGACACCCGTGGCGATGCGCTGCTCTCCTTTCGGGCGGACCCGGTCGAGCTGCAGGCCACGCTGCCACTGCCCGGCACTCCGTACGGACTGGCCTACGACGCGATCGACGATGTCCTCTGGGTGACCCTCACCGCCACCAATGAGGTGGTCGGCTTCGACATGTCCAGCGGCGAACCGCGTGAGGTTGCCCGTTTCCCCACGGTTTGCCAGCCCAACACGGTGGCGGTGGACCCGGAATCCGGCAGGGTCTTCGTGGTCGGCCGGACGACCGGGGAGTTGCAGACCATCCAATCCTGAGCGAACAATGCAGCGGATGAAGAGTGTGCGCACGGAGTACGAGTACGTACCCGTGCGCATCCCTCCAGGCACCGACCGCGCATCTGCGGCGATGCTCCTGTCGATCCAGGCCGATACCGGCGGTTGGGAATTGGCCAGGGTGCTGCTGCACGCCGACGGAACGCGGAAGGTGACGTTGCGTCGTCGCCGTACGCACGCGCACCTTCCAGGCCCGCTGTTGTAGCGGACAGACGACGTCGCGGCTACGGCGTGAGGACGACCTTTCCGATCGTTTCCCGACGGCCGAGGGCGGCCAGAGCCTGCGGCGCTTCGCCTAGCGGAAGTGTCTGCGAGACAAGCGGTTTGATGGCCCCTTCAGCGTATAGACGGCTCAGCTCGTCATGGACCTCGGAGACGAGCGTCGGCTCATGAGTCCGGTAGAGGCCCCAATGCAACCCGACCACGCTGTAGTTCTTGACCAACGCGTGATTGGTCGGCGCATCGGCGATCCGCCCACTGGTGAAGCCGACCACCACGATCCGCCCCTCGAAGGCGATGCACTTGCGCGAGCTGTCGAAGACGTCCCCGCCGACCGGGTCGTAGATCACGTCAGCACCCCGGCCGCCGGTGATCTCCTTGACCGGGCCCACGAAGTCCTCGGCCAGATAGTCGATGGCATGATCGGCGCCGAGCTGACGGCATACCGCGACCTTCTCGGGGCCACCAGAAGTCGCGATCACCGTGGCACCGGCGGCCTTCGCGAGCTGGATGGCCGCCGATCCCACCCCCCCGGCGCCAGCGTGCACCAGGACGACCTCGCCGGGCTGCAGTCGCGCGCGGCGGTGCAGACCGACGTGCCCGGTCTGATACGTGAGAAACAGCGCGGCCGCCTCGTCGTCGGGCATTCGGTCCGGGACCGGCCAGAGCGCTGCGGCCTCCATCAGGGCGTACTCCGCGAACGCACCGAAGCCTTCGGCCGGTGGACCGATCACGCGTTGTCCGGTCTCGGCGATCACTCCGGTCAGCTCAACGCCCGGGACGAACGGCAACGGGGGGCGGACCTGGTACTTGCCGGCGATCATCAGCAGGTCCGGGAAGTTCAGGGCGGCGGCGCTGACCCGGACAAGAACCTGGCCTTCACCGGGTGTAGGGACCTCGACGTCCTCCAAGCGCAGGACATCGCTCGGCTTCCCGAACTCGTGGACCTGCCACGCCCTCATGGTCACAGCCGCGACGGTAACGGACCGATCGAGCGGTGATCCTGAGCTTGTCGCGCGGGGCACGCACGTAGGCTGGTTCCCATGATCACGAGTGCCGGCCTGGCGGGGAGCGTCGCACTGGTGACCGGTGCATCAAGCGGTATCGGGGCGGCCACAGCACGTGCACTGGCTGCGCAGGGTGCGGCCGTTACGCTCGCCGCGCGCCGGCTGGACCGACTCGAGGACCTCGCCGCGGAGATCCGGGAATCCGGGGGTGCCGCGCTGGCCATCGAGGCCGATGTGATCGAGCTCTCCGCGGCCGAGGCGGTGGTGCAGCGCACCGTCGCTGAATACGGGAGCCTGGACATCCTGGTCAACAACGCGGGTGTGATGCTGCTCGGGCCGATCCTCGATGCTCCGGTCGAGGAATGGCAGCGGATGGTCGATCTCAACCTGCTCGGCCTGCTGTTTTGCGCGAAGGCGGCCATCCCGCATCTGCTCGAGGCGGCCGAGAACAACCCGCGCGGTGCTGCCGACCTGGTGAACATCAGTTCCGTCGCCGGCCGCGTGGTTCGCCGTGGCAGCGGTGTCTACAACGCCACAAAGCACGCCGTGGGTGCCTTCAGCGAAGCACTTCGCCAAGAGGTCACCGGTCGCCACCTCCGGGTCTCCCTGGTCGAGCCCGGAGCCGTTGCCACCGAACTGTCGAGCCACAACCGGCCGGAGATCCTCGAGAGCATCAAGCAGCGCTTCGCCGACGTGGAGCGGCTCCAGGCAGTCGACATCGCCCATGCGATCGTCTACATCGTGACGCGGCCGCGACACGTTGCCATTAACGAGATCCTGATCAGGCCGACCGAACAGGAGCAGTGAGTGGCGCGCAAGCCCTGACCGGTCAGGCCGGCCCGACCTTCGGCGCGGGGCCCGAGTCCGAGCTTGACGATTTCGAGGCAGCGCTTCGGAGGAAGACCGCGGTGACCAGCAGGCCTAGCGCGGCGATGCCGGCAGCAGTCCAGAAAGCCGCTTGATAACCGGACAGCAACGCCTCAGTGGATGAGCCGACACCGATCCGGCCGGCGGCCACCGCGCTCATGATTGCGAGCCCGAGACCACCGCCGACCTGCATGCCGGTGTTGAACAGGCCGCCGACGAGGCTCTGTTCGTCCGGACGAGCGCGGGCCAGGGCGACCACGTTCGCTGCCACGAACGTGATGCTGTTGCCTGCGACGGCCAACAGGATGGCCACCAGGATGTGCGGCCAGTAGCCGGTCCCGGTGCCGATGGCGGCCATCAGGCCGAGACCGGCCACGTACACGGAGAGGCCGACGAGCAGGAGCGGCTTGGGTCCGGTCCGCGGCAACAGGCGGCCGGTCAGTGTCGCAAAGATCAGGCCGCCGATGGCGAGCGGGACCAGCGCCATCGCCGCTTCGCCGGCGCTGTATCCGAGCACCCTCTGCAGCGTGAGAACCAGGAAGAAGTTCGCACCCACCCAGGCTGCGAACAAGCAGAAGCCGATCACCATCACGGCGGCCAGGTTCGGTCGTCGCCAGAGATGGAGCGGCATCAGCGGCTCCCTTACTCGCGCCTGCACCCACAGGAACGCTCCCAAGAAAACGACCCCGCCGATCAGAGCCGTGAGGGTGCCAGGCGATCCCCACCCCGATCGGCTGGCGTTGGTGAGGGCGAACACCAACCCGAGCAGTCCGGTGGTGGCCGTCAACGCGCCGATCACGTCGACACGCGCCCTGGCCAGGCTGCTCGCCTCGTCGCGCGGTACGAAGCGGAACGTGAGCGCGAGCAGCAGCACGGCGGGCACCACCGTGAGGCCGAACACCCAACGCCAGCCAAGTGGGCCGGTGACCACACCGCCGAGGATCAGACCGGAGGCGAACCCGACGGCGCCTGCGGCACCGAAGGCTGCGACCGCGCGGCTGCGTGCCGAGGCCTCGGTGAAGGTGCTGGTCAGGATGCCCAGGGCGGCCGGGATCGTGGCCGCCGCGCCGATGCCCTGTACGGCCCGCGCCACGACCAGCATCTGCGGGTTGACCGCGATGGCGTCGACCAGGCTGCATGCGGCGAAGATCGCGAATCCGATGATCAATACCTTGCGTCGGCCGACCAGATCGGCGATCCGGCCGCTGACCAGAAGGAAACCGGCGAAGGTCAGCAGGTAGGCCGACACCACCCAGGGGAGCGTCGCCGCGCTGAAGCCGAGATCGGCGGCGATATCGGGCAGCGCGATGTTGACCGAGCTGATGTTGGCGACGTTGAGGAACTGGGTCGAGCACATCAGTACCAGCAGCAGTCGCGGGCGGGCGGGCGCTGGCCGCACGTCCGGGTCTGGTGGCGACGAGCCGGCGATCCGGGGCGGCACCGGCTGGCTCACGTGCCGTCCTTCACCTTCTACCTGCTGCTCGGACAACCCGTGGTCATCTCCTCCCCGCCGCGGGCTCGCCCCGCCAGTCCAACCTAGGCCAGCCGATCAGTGATCGGCCCGGGTGGCCGGGGCGGTGATCAGCGCATGGCGCCTGGGTGGTCCGGCCGAAATCATCAGCGCGCGCGTGCTTGCGGCGCTGGCCGACACCATCGCCGCCGGGGTTGCGGTTCGGTGCCAGCTGGGCCTTGCCGAGGACCTGCTCCGCGACCTCGTCTCCGGGCAGCTGGACCTGGTCGTGAGCACCGTACGGCCACGCCGTCGCGATCTGCACGGCGAGCCGTTGTGCGACGAGGAGTTCCTTCTGGTGGCAGCGCCGGCCGTCATGGCGCGTCTGGACGCCGACCTGCTCGCCGCCCAGCCGGCCAAGGCTCTGCAGGCCCTGCCGCTGCTCTCCTATGGCGAAGATCTGCCGATCGTCCGTCGCTGGTGGCGTCACGAGCTCGGGGTCGCGCCGAGCGGGCGGGCCGTTCTGGTCGTACCCGATCTGCGCGGGTTGCGTGCCGCCGCCGTGGCTGGCGCCGGCCTCACCGTCCTGCCGCGCTACCTGTGTGCCGAGGACCTCGCGCCCGGCCGGCTCGTATCGATACTGGACACCGACGATCCACCCATCAACACGCTGTACCTGGTCACGCGCGCAGCGGTCCGTACGGAACCGCAGATCAGCCACGCGTGGAGCGCCTTGCTCCGGCAGGCTCGTGACTGGTGAGCCGGGACTGTGCTGAGTCACCCCTGCGGGCTGACTCCGTAATCGGTCGTGTGCGGAGAAAGCCCCACCGGCACCGGGACGCTGGCACCGGAGGCGTCGCGAGCAGCGGGGACGTTGCGGAACCGGTACGGCGTCGCCGGCATACCGGGCTGGACCACGTACGCCGATCCGGCATCGCCTTCGTCGTGTGCCAACAGCATCGCAGTGGCGACCTCAGCAGCGGTCAGGATCGGGAATCCCGCGTCCTCGAAGGCAGGACGCATCGGCCCGAGCATCGGCGTGTCGGCGAAGCCTGGACAGACGGCCGACAGGGTGATTCCCTCTGTCGCCAACCGTGGGGCCATCGCCCGGGTGTAGGCCAGCGCGGCGCTCTTGGTCATCGAGTAGAAGGGGTCGCCGGGCATGGGCACCAGCCCGGCCAGCGAAGCGGTGACCACGATCCGGCCACCACCAGAACGACGCAGGGCCGGGATCGCCGCGTCGATTCCGTACACCACGCCGTGCAGGTTCGCGGCCAGAATGGCCTCGTAGGCCCGAATGTCCAACGCAGCTGCCGGGTCCTGCCTCCCCACGACGCCGGCGTTGAGAAAGACCGAATCCACCGTGTCGTAGTGGGTTTCCACCAACGTCACCGCCCGATGGTTGGCCGCGAGGTCGCCCACATCGAGGGGGATGAACAGGTCGCCGAACTCCTCGGCGATCTGCTGGCCCCGGTTGATGTCCACATCGGCCAGCGCGATCCTGAAATTTCGCTTTCGCAGCAGGCCGGCCAGGGCCAGCCCGAAACCACCGATGCCGCCGGTGATCAGCGCGGTCGGCTGGCGGTCGGTCATCAGCAGGCTTTCAGGAAGCGGTCGAGGACGCGGACGCCGAATCGTAGGCCTTCGATGGGCACTCGCTCGTCGATGCCATGGAAGAGGCCGGCGAAGTCGAGGTCGGGCGGAAGCAGCAGGGGCGAGAACCCGAAGCAGCGCATTCCGAGCCGCTCGAAGGACTTGGCATCGGTACCCCCCGACATCGTGAAAGGGACGGGTCGCGCGTCAGGATCCTCGGCCCGAAGAGCCGCGACCATCTGCTCGACCAGCGGCCCGTCGAAGCCGGTTTCCAGCGCCTGATCCTTGACGATCCATTCCCGGGTGATCTCCGGGCCGAGGATCTCGTCGAGCTGGCGTTCGAACTCCTCCTCCTGTCCTGGCAGGAAGCGTCCGTCCACGACGGCACTGGCCGAGCTCGGGATGACGTTGGCCTTGTAGCCGGCCTCGAGCATCGTCGGGTTGGCGGTATTGCGCAGGGTCGCACCGATGAAGTTCGCCAGGCTGCCCAGTTTGGCCAGCGTCGCGTCGAGGTCGTCCAGATCGAACTCGATCCCGTACGCCTCGCTGATCGCGTCCAGGAACTGGCGCACGGTCTTGGTCATCGTGATCGGGAACTGATGCCGGCCGAGCTTGGTGACCGCTTCGCAGAGCCGGGTCACCGCATTGTCCTCGTGCACCATCGAGCCGTGTCCGGGACGGCCGGTGGCCCGCAACCGCATCCAGCCCAGGCCCTTCTCGGCAGTCTGGATCAGGTAGAGCCGCAGGTCGTCGCGGACGGTCAGGCTGAAGCCGCCGACCTCGCTGATCGCCTCGGTACAGCCCTCGAACAGATCCGGATGGTTGTCGACCAGCCACCGGGCACCGAGCTTGCCGCCGGCCTCCTCGTCGGCGACGAAGGCCAGCACGATGTCGCGGGGTGGCACGTACCCCTCGCGGTGCCACTGCCGAACGACGGCGAGAGTCATCGCGTCCATGTCCTTCATGTCGACCGCGCCTCGGCCCCAGAGGAAACCGTCGCGCTCCTCGCCGGAGAACGGGTGCACGCTCCACTCGGCGGGTTCGGCCGGCACGACGTCGAGGTGGCCGTGGATCAGCAGCGCATCCCGGGTCCGGTCTTGTCCGGCGATCCGGGCCACGACGCTGGCCCGGTTCTTGGTGGACTCGAGGATCGTCGTCTCCAAGCCGATCTCGTCGAGCTTTCCGGCGACGTACTCTGCGGCTCCCCGTTCCCCCGCGCAGGTGTCGGTATCTCCGGTGTTCGTCGTGTCGATGCGGATCAGGTCGGAGCAGAGTTCCACGACCTCGTCTCGCACGGTCGGTAGGTCGGGCGACGTTGCCATGGGGATTTCTTACCACCCGGGCGCCAGTGAGCGCCCGTGCGCCTTCGGTATCCTTGCTCGCTGCACCTGTTCGCTGGGTGCAGGTAGTCCGGGTGGCGGAATGGCAGACGCGCTAGCTTGAGGTGCTAGTGCCCTTTAACGGGCGTGGGGGTTCAAGTCCCCCCTCGGACACCGCCGGCGCTGTTTCTGGCGCGGCGCGCGTTAAGAACCACAGGACGACCCGATCAACGTGCACCGTCATCTCAGACGAGCACGATGATCAGAACGATGACTGCAACGATAACGGCGATGATGGCCAGCGTGCGTGTGTTCACGGGTGCCTCCTCTCATTGATGGACCTGCGACGAAGGACTGTATCGGTCAGGGGTCAGGCCAGGACTCAGGGGAGCGCGGATCTCTCGTCGAGCAGGCCGTCGAAGAGGTCGCCGTGCTCCTCGGCTCGGGCCAGGACGTCCGAAGCCAGAAATCGCAGGTCACCCGCTGACCGGCAACTCGCGACCTCCTCCCAGGTGATCGGCGTGGACACTGTGGGTTCGGGGCGTGCGCGCAGCGAGTACGGCGCCACCGTTGTCTTGGCCGGGTTGTTCTGGCTCCAGTCGATGAAGACCTTGTCCGGACGCAGGTTCTTGGCCATCTGGGAAACGATCAGGTCGGGGTGTTCGGCGCCCAGCCGCTCGGCCAGAGCCTTGGCGTAACTGCTGGTCCGATCTGGGTCACGTACCTTGACTCCGACGTAGAGCTGCATCCCCTTGGAGCCGGACGTCTTCGGGTACGCCGTCAACCCGTCCTCAGCCAGCACGTCCCGGACGAGGAGCGCGACCCGCGTGCACTCCACGATCGTGGCCGGTGGCCCGGGGTCGAGGTCGAAGACCATGAGATCCGGTGCGAGGGCCTGCTTTTTGGCTCCGACCCTCCACTGTGGAACATGTAATTCGAGGGCTGCGAGATTTGCCGCCCAGACGAGACTCGGCAGGTCATCGAGGATGGCGTAGTCGAGTTCGGTGCGGTCCTTGGTGCTCCGGGTGGCCGGAAGAACGGCGTGCTGGAGCCACTCGGGGCCATTGCGCGCGGTGTTCTTCTCGAAGAATGATTGCCCCTCCACCCCATCGGGATACCGCTTGAAGGTGACCGGACGACCCTGCAGGTATGGCAGCATCGTCGGACCGATCGTCGCGTAGTAGTCGATCACGTCGGCCTTCGACCAGCCGATCTCGGGATAGAGCACCTTCTGCAGATTGGTTACGGCCAGGGTGCGTTCGCCCACCCGTACCCGCACCTTCTCCCCGGCCATGACCGGCATTGTGCCGTGATCGCGTTCGGGTGACGGTCAAGATGTCGCAGGTTTGCAGGCGACTCGCGCGGCGGGTCACCGGCTTTCCTACGACATCTGGACATCGAGGCGTTCACTCGGCCCGGCCGGCAGGCAGCGGGCCGGCTACTCCGACTCGTCCACCACGTCTTCTGGACTCAGGTCGTCCCGCAGACCACGCCAGACCGGATGACGCAGTCGACCCGCTGAGCCCCACTCGGCGTAGGACACCTCGGCAACGAGCACCGGTTCGACCCAGTGCGGCTTCTTCCCGGCCGTGGGCGGGATCGCCTCGTTGAACGGCGAACTCCGCCGGCTGTGCCCGCGCAGCGTCTGACCCAGATCGTCGAGCATCTGATCGGTCAGACCCGTACCCACGCTCCCGATGAACCGCAGGCCCTCGCCCTCGGGCAGACCGAGCAGGATCGACCCCAACCCGCCGGCTCGACGACCCGCACCAGGCAACCACCCACCGATCACCCCGGACTGCGCACGGACGTTCTTGACCTTGCGCCACAAGGGACTTCGCTGTCCGGGCCGGTACGTCGAATCCAGCTTCTTGGCGATGATGCCCTCGAGTCGGTACTCCAGACTCGCCGCCAGCACGTCCGCACCGCCGCCGGACCACCACGGCGTCACCTGCCAACGCGGACCTTCCGGTACGACGTCGGCGAGCAGGGCACGACGCTGCTCGTACGTCAGTCCGACCGCAGATCGGCCGGCGGCGTACAGCAGGTCGAAGATCAGGTACGTGACCGGCGCGGATTCAGCCAGCTTCCGGGCCCGGCTTGCATCGGCAACGTGCATCCGGTGCTGCAAGGCGCCGAAGTCGGGCCGACCATCGGCACCCAGGCGCACGACCTCCCCGTCCAGCACCACATCGAGGGCGCCCATGGCGATCCCCAATCCGCCCAATTCCGGATAGTTGGCGGTGATGTCGCCGCCCTTGCGGGACCGCAACCGGAGCGCAGTTCCCTCGACCGTTCCGATCGCCCGAACGCCATCCCACTTCATCTCGTAGGCCCACGTCGCGTCCTCACGAGGAAACGGAAGTCCGCCCGGAACGGCCATCATCGGCTCGATCCGGTCCGGGACCGCGACGTAGTCCGGATCGCTGGGCGGATCCAGGCGACGGATGTTCCACTGCCTGTTGCCCTCCACCGGGAACAGGGCGTACCGGCCGGTGATCTTCTCCCCGGACAGATCGACGATGACGTGCCGCTCATCCCACTTCTCGGTCACGTACGTGCCGGTGTCGTAGACGGTCATCGTGCCCCCGCCGTACTCCCCCGCCGGGATCTCGCCGTGGAAAGTCAGGTACTCCATCGGATGGTCCTCGGTGCGCACGGCCAGCCGGGATTCACCGGGCACAGCTGGCAGGCCGCGCGGGACTGCCCACGAGGCCAGCACGCCGTCGCGCTCCAGGCGGAGGTCCCAGTGCAGTCGCCGCGCGTGGTGCTCCTGGATCACGAACACCGATCCGTGCTCGCCGGCATCGTCGTGCCGGTCCGGGATCGGTTCCGGCGTACGGTCGGCGCGCCGTTTGCGGCGATAGGTCGCCAGCCGATCCGGCGAGGGCATCCGCGCCTGGCTGGCTAGGCCGAACGCCGGCGTTGGGTGCTGGCCACGGCCTTTTTCGCCGGTGCCTTCTTCGCAGCCTTGGCCGCCTTCTTGGCCGGTGCCTTCTTCGCTGCAGTGGCTTTGCCGGCAGTGGTCTGCTTGGCAGCGGTCTTCTTCGGCACAGACTTGGTGCCGGACTTGGCAGCCTTCTTGGCCGGTCGCGATGACTCGGTGTCGGCGACGTCGTCGTCGGCGCCCCTACCCCGGTTCGACGGGCCCGACTTCACCGGTGCCGCGCCACCTTTTGCTCGCGCAACGCTGGCCCGCAAGGCACTCATCAGATCGACGACCTGGCCGCCGCTGTCCTCCTCGACCTCCGGCTCCGGCGTGTGCACCTCGCCGCCGGCCTGCTTGCTCTCGATCAGCGCGGTCATCGCCTCGCGGTAGTCGTCGCTGAACTCTTCGGGATCGAAATCCGCGACCATCGACTCGATCAGCGAGTCGGCCATCTTGAGCTCCTGAGGACGAACGGTGATGTCCTCGTCCAGGAAGCCGAATTCCGCGGTCCGGATCTCGTCCGGCCAGCGCATGGTGTGCAGCACCAGCACTCCGTCCCGGACCCGGATGGCGGCCAACGCCTCGCGCTGCCGGATGGCGATCTTGGTCAGTGCCATCCGCCCTGACTTCTCCAGTGCCTCACGGAGCAGCACGTACGGACGCACGGCCGGTCCGGTGTCCGGCTCGAGGTAGTAGGTCTTCTCGTAGAGGATCGGGTCGATCTGATCACCGGGCACGAATTCGATCACATCGATCGAGTGTTTCGTGCCCAGCGGCATGTCCTCGAGGTCTTCGTCGGTCAGGATCACCAACTGGCCGTCGGGGAGTTCGAAGCCCTTGGCGATGTCGGCGTAGGGCACTTCTTCACCATCGATGGAACAGACCCGCTTGTACTTGATCCGCCCCCCGTCCTCGCGGTGCACCTGGTGGAAGCGGACATCCTTGTCCTCGGTCGCGGTGTACATCTTCACGCCGATACTGACCAGGCCGAAGGAGACCGCACCGCGCCAGATGGACCGCATGGCAGCAGGTTACTGCTGACCAGGCTGGCCGGGGGGCGGCCAGGACTGCGGCGCGTCGTAGGGAGGTTGTTGTCCCGGCGCCCCGCTACCGCGGGACTGACCATCCGGCGAGCCGGTCGGTTGTGGGGGGCGTGGCGGTGACTGCTGCTGTGCCGGAGGAGGCGCAGCCGCCCGCCCGCCAGCGGGCGGCCCAGGAGCAGTCGGCCGCATCGGCGGAATGGGAATGCCGGGATCGATGGACTCGCTCAACTCGAACTTCGCCTCGGGCTGCTCGGCTGCCGGCGGAAGGTTGGAATCGAACCAGCCCTCGGTGTCGATCTTCTGTGCTGCCGGGCCGGACCCGTCGCCGGCGCCGGGCTCGATGTCCATCCAGGACTTTCCGGTCTCGCCACCGGTGGCCTTGGCCAGCCCGTCCAGGGCTCGGCTGAACTCACTGGGCACGATCCACACCTTGTTCGCGTCGCCCTGGGCGATCTGCGGGAGTGTCTGCAGGTACTGGTAGGCGAGCAGCCCGGAGTCGGGCTTGCCGCGGTGGATCGCTTCGAAGACCGTCTCGATGGCCTTGGCCTGGCCCTGTGCGGTGAGGAACTGGGCGGCACGTTCACCCTCGGCGCGCAGGATCTGGCTCTGCCGTTCGGCCTCGGCGCCGAGGATGGCCGCCTGCTTCTCCCCCTCGGCGGACAGGATCTGCGCAACCTTCTGGCCCTCGGCCATCTTGATCGAGGACTCCCGCTGCCCTTCGGCGGTCAGGATGACGGCGCGTTTGTCCCGGTCCGCGCGCATCTGCTTCTCCATCGAGTCCTGGATGGACAGCGGAGGTTCGATCGCCTTGATCTCGACCCTGGCCACGCGCAGGCCCCACGGTCCGGTGGTGCCGTCGAGGACCGTACGGAGCTGAGAGTTGATCCCGTCCCGCCCGGTCAGCGCGCCTTCGAGGTTGAGTCCGCCGACCACGTTACGAAGTGTCGTGGTGGTCAGCTGTTCCATGCCGTGGATGTAGTTCGAGATGCCGTACACGGCCAGTCGCGGCTCGGTGACCTGGAAGTACACGACGGTGTCGATGCCGACCTGCAGATTGTCGGCGGTGATCACCGGCTGAGGCGGGAAGGAGATCACTTGCTCACGCAGGTCGATGGTGGCCCGTACCCGGTCCACGAAGGGCACGAGAAGGGCGAGCCCCGGCGACAGGGTCCGGCTGTAGCGGCCGAGTCGTTCCACAACAGCCGCCTGAGCCTGCGGAACGATCTTGATGCTCCGCGCCACGACGACGATGACGAAGATGGCGATGACCGCCAGTGCGATGAGCAACTCCACGAAGGGTTCCCTCCCAGGGACGTACTACTCGTGTGATTCCGCGACGATCGCGGTGGCCCCACGGATCTGCATCACTCTGACGGTGCTGCCCACCTCGTAGGTTTCGCCTCGGGACTGCGAGACCGCGCTCCAGTCGTCAGCGCCGAACCGGATTCGGCCGTCCATGTGATCGACGCGTTGGGTGACGACAGCGACCTTCCCGACATAGGTCTCTGCGCCGTCGATCTGTTGCGGCGTACGAGACAGCAGCTGCCGCTTGGCCAGCGGCCGGACGAAGAGCAGGAGGCCGAGGGCCACCACGACGAAGGCGGCGAGTTGGAGACCGACCGGGAGACCGGCCGCAGCAACTGCCATTCCACCGAGAGCACCGCCGGCGAGCATCAGGAGGACGAAGTCCAGCGTGAGCAGTTCAGCCCCGGCAAGTACCCCTGCCGCGATCAGCCAGATGACCCAGGACGACATGTGCACATCCAACCACCGCAGGAGGCGCGCGGCGCGTCCAAGGTCAACGCCGACGGCGCCACTACAGTCGACCGATGCCGACTCCACCCGTGCCTGGCACGCTCCGGACTTCGCCTGGCGGTTCTCGCATCCGCAGCGGCGGCGCGTTGACCGCGTGGGCCAACTCTTGGTTGCGTGGGGCGGTGTCGTACGACGCGGCCGTGTCGGCCATCCACGAGGCAAATATCGGCGCGGTCCGAGGTCTTCCCGACCACCCGGAGCCGGCACCGGTCGGGTGGGTCTTGAGCGAACTGCGATCGGCCGGCGGTACGCCGTTGCGTCTGGTGCTCCCGGTTCCAGGAGACATCCGCGGGGTGCCGGACAGCCCGGGCCTGGCGGCGGCGGCGACTCATGCCGGTCAGCTCGTCGTCGGCTTCGGCACGGCTTTCCTTCCTGATCCCGATCGGGACCCATCGGCTGACCGTGTGTGGCTGGCCTGGGAGCTGGCCGATGCGATGCCGGCCAATGCCACGCCAGGTGAACAGCAGACGATTTCCCAAGCCGAAGGTGCTCTGCGACATGCCGTGCTCGACGCCACCGACGTCCTTGCCGCGCTCGACGTCGCACGCTGGAATCCAGGCGTCGAATCGCTGCTCTGTCGTGAGCCGCTCCTCGCGCTCCCCCACGACCATGAGCCGTCAGCTGTTGCGCTGGCCACCCGAGCCACCCGGCTCGGGGCGATCCTCGAGTTGGCGTGGACCGACGCTCCCGGCGGGGCCCTCAATGCCCACGGTGCGGTTTCTCGCGACGCGGCCCTGCGCCCGTTGTCCGTTGCAGTGCGTGAAGCCCTGATGACTGCCTACAGCGCGACCCCCGTACGCCGTACCATCGCCCGCTGAGCAGCAGCGGTCAGGCCGCCAGACAGCAGGTGGTCGGGCAGCTGGTACCCAGCCGTCGTGGTCGGCCGGCCAGTCGTTGCACGATCAGGTCGCCGATCATCGCCACGAACGCAGGGTGGGTTCCAGCGGTGGCGGCCCGCTCGAAGATCAGGCCGTGCCCCCGTGCCGTCTCGCGGGCCTCGTTGTCCAGATCCCACAGCACTTCGATGTGGTCGCTGACGAACCCGATCGGGCAGAGGATGACCGCCGGAATCCCCTGGTCGGCCAGGCGAGACAGATGATCGTTGATGTCAGGTTCCAGCCAGGCCACTTCCGGTGGTCCGCTGCGGCTCTGCCAGACAAGATCGACCCGACGTCCCGGGTGCACCGCGTCCACAACGGCGCGGGCGGTGGCACGGAGCTGTTGTTCGTACAAGCCGCCCTCTGGCCCAGCGGCTCGGGCCATCGATATCGGGATGCTGTGCGCGGTGGCCACGATCCGCGCCTGCTCTGCCAGGCCGGGCGGTAACCGAGCCAGCGCCGCGCGCAACGCGTCAGCGTTGGCAGTGACGAACCCGGGGTGGTCGAAGAAATGGGGTAGCTTCTCGATCGCTGGTGCCGTCGGGCCGGTTGCTTGTCGAGCCCGGGCAAGGTCCTCGTGATACTGCCGGCAGCCCGAGGCCGAGGAGTAGGCCGACGTGGCGAAGGCGACCGCCCGGTTGACCCCGTCGGCGGCCATCCGAGCAACCACATCCTCGACGTAGGGCCCCCAGTTGCGATTGCCCCAATAGACCGGGAGCGGTCGCCCGCGCGAGGACATCTCGTCTTCGATTGCCTTGCGCAACAGCCGGTTCTGCTCGTTGATCGGGCTCACACCGCCGAAGTGCTGGTAGTGCGCCGCGACTGTCATCAGCCGTTGGTGCGGTATCCCCCGTCCTCGAGTCACATTCTCCAGGAACGGCAGCACGTCGTCGGGCCCTTCCGGGCCGCCGAAGGACAGCAGGAGTACGGCGTTGCCTTCGTCAACGTCATCGTCCCCGCCAACTTTGTCGTCGTCAGACAAGGCTGGTTGGTCAGGCGCCGATTGCGTGGTAACCGCCGTCGACGTGCACGATCTCGCCCGTAGTCGCGCTGAACAAGTCCGACAGCAGGACCGCACAGGCCCTCCCGGCCGGGCCGTTGTCGTTCACGTCCCACCCGAGTGGGGCACGCTGGGCCCACACCTCCTCGAACTGTTCCGACCCCGGGATCGACTTCATCGCCATCGTCCGCAGTGGACCGGCGGCGACGAGGTTGACCCGGATACCGTCTGGACCGAGTTCCCGGGCGAGATATCGCGCCGTGGACTCGAGACCAGCCTTGGCCACGCCCATCCAGCCGTACACCGGCCAGGCGCGCGCTGCGTCGAAGGTGAGACCGACCACCGAGGCCTTCTCCCCGAACATCGGCCGGCACGCATGCGTCAACGCGGCAAAGGACCACGTGGAGATCTGCACGGCCGTCGCCACATCACTCCACGGCGTCTCGGTGAAGGCGTCACCGAGCGCGTTCTGCGGCGCAAAGCCGATTGAGTGCAGGACACCGTCGAGCCCGTCGAGGTGCTGACCAACCCGGTCGGCAAGGCTGGCCAGGTGCTCGTCGTTGCTGACGTCGAGTTCGATCACCGGTGCGGGCTCGGGCAGCCGCTTGGCGATCCGTTCGGTGAGCTTGAGCGCTCGCCCGAAATTGGACAGCACCAGCTGAGCGCCCTCCTGTTGGGCGACTCGGGCCGCGGAGTACGCAATCGAGGCCTCGGTGAGAACCCCGGCGATCAGTAACCGCTTGCCTTCGAGTATCCCCATCAGTGCCCCATCCCTAATCCGCCGTCCACCGGGATCACGGCTCCGGTGATATAGGCCGCGGCGTCGCTGGCCAAAAAGGTCACCACGCCGGCAATCTCGTCCGTGCTGGCATACCGGCCCAACGGCACCTGCCCGAGTATCTCCTTGCGTCTGGCCTCCGGCAGGTCGCGGGTCATGTCGGTATCGACGAATCCGGGCGCGACCACGTTCGCGGTGATGTTGCGCGAGCCGAGTTCCCGGGCGATGGATCGCGACATACCCACGAGGCCGGCCTTGGCCGCCGCATAGTTGGCCTGTCCGGCCGAGCCACTGAGCCCGACCACGGAGGAGATGAAGATCATCCGGCCCCACTTGGCGCGCAACATCTTTCCCGCCGCCCGTTTGGCCACCCGGAACCCCCCGGACAGGTTCGCGTCGATGACCGAGGTGAACGACTCGTCCTTCATTCGCAACAGGAGGGTGTCATCGGTGATACCGGCGTTCGAGACCAGCACCTCGACCGCTCCCTGTTCCTCCTCGATGGCCCTGAACGCAGCGTCGAGGGAGTCCGGGTCAGTGACATCGCACTGCACACCGAACAACCCATCCGGCGGACCGGTGCTGCGATGGGTCACGGCCACCGAGTCACCCTGCGCCGCGAAGGCCTGGGCGATGGACAGGCCGATGCCGCGGTTGCCACCCGTGACCAGAACGCTGCGCCCCACGCGACTCCTCTACCCATTCATCCACATCGATGCAGGTACCTGGCCGAGGCTATCGGGTCGCCTTGAATCGAACTGCGGGTCACCGTGGACCGCATACACCCGGTTCGAGCTGACCCATTGACGCGAACCGGTCTCAGAGGAGTCGATTGGTCCACAGCAGGGACAGGATTGCCCCCAAAAAGGCGAGCGCCAATCCACTACCGATGAACCATGGCGTCACTTCGCGAGGCTCTGTGACGTACCCGATCTGCGAGCCCAGGTCCTCGTACACCTCGGTCAACTCCGCGGCACTGGCCGCCTCCTTGAACGTGCCGCCGGTCTCCTCGGCGATCTGTCGCAATGACTCGCTGTCCACCGGAACAGGCTGCTCCTCGCCTTCGATCTCGACGCTGCCGTAGTCGGTGCCGAAGGCGATCGTGGACACCGGAACCCCGGCATCGCGGGCTGCGTCGATCGCCTGGCTGTTCTCCCGGCCGACGGTGTTGTAGCCGTCGGACAGCAGCACGATCCGAGCCGGCGGTGCCTCGTTGCCGGTCGATTCCAGGGTGGCCTGGAAGTTGTCGAGAACTGTCAGCGAGGCGAAGATTGCCTCCCCGATGGCGGTTGCCTCGTCGAGATCGAGGTTGTCGATAGCGGTCTTCACCGCGGCTCGATCGATGCTGGGCGTCACGACCGGAGTCGCCGTGCCGGCGAAGGAGACTAGTCCGAGATTGATCCGCTCGGGGAGAATGTCCACGAAGTCCTTTGCCGCGACTTTCATCGCCTCGAACCGGTTGGGCGCGATGTCGTCGGCCTCCATGGACAGCGAGACGTCCACGGCCATGATCACGGTTGCGCGTTCCCGCGGCACCTGCACTTCGGCACTCGGCTTGGCCAGGGCCACAGTGAACGTCGCAAGGGCCAGGACCAGCAGTCCGAAGGCGACGTGCCGTCGCCACCCCGGCCGCTTGGGGATCAGCCGGCTCAAGAGGTCGACATTGGTGAATCGGGCCGCGAACTTCTTGCGTCGCAGTTGGATCGCGACATAGAGCCCAACAAGGGCAATGCTGGCGACAAGCAACCACAGCCACACCGGCGCCTGAAAAGTCATAGTGACGCCTGCTGTCTTGCAGTCATCGGGAGGCACCGCCGGATGCTGCGTGTCGGCGATGTGCGACGTACCGGACGATGTCGAGCAGCCACTCACGATCCGTGCGCAGGGTCAGATGTCCGGCTCCCACACGCCGCAGGGCCGCGGTGACCTCGGCGCGTTGCTCGGCAGCGGCCTGGGCGAACCGGTCGCGTATGTCCTTGCGCTGGGTCGGCACTTCGATGGTCTGACCGCTCTCCGGGTCGACCATGGTGACCAGGCCGATATCGGGCAGCTCGAGTTCTCTGGGATCCACCACTTCAATGGCCAGTACGTCATGACGGGCGCCCAACCCGCGCAGCGGACGCTGCCACGACCCATCCCCGAGAAAGTCGGAGATCACGACGACCAGTCCCCGGCGGCGGGGTGGCCGGCGCAGCAGCTCGAGAGCCGCACCGAGATTCCCGCGGTGTCCTGACTCCGCCCGCTCGGTGGTGGCGGCGATGCGCAGCAGGCGGTTTCCCGCGGCCCGCCCCGGCCGGGCCGGAATGCGGATGACCTGCATGCCGGTGGTGATGACGGCGCCCAGCCGGTTACCACCGTGCATGGTCAGATAGCTGATCGCCGCGAGCCCGGCGATGGCCAGATCCCGCTTCTCGCAGCGCGCCGTCCCAAAATCCAGACTCGCCGAGAGGTCCAGGACGACCCAGGTCTCCAGTTCGCGGTCGACGATTGTCTGACGGATGTGCGGCACGCTGGTACGAGCGGTGACCGGCCAGTCCATCCGGCGCACGTCATCACCCGGGTGATAGATCCGCGACTCCCCCGCCTCGCTGCCCGGGCCGGGCAGCAGCCCCAGATGGTTTCCTTGCAGCAGTCCGTCCAGCTTGCGCCGGACAGTCAGTTCTAGTCGACGCAGGACGAATTCGGCTGACTCGTCTGCCAGCCGCGGCGGCGCAGGCAGGCTCACGCGGGCCGAACGCCCTGGCCGGCGGCCAGCGCACCACCCTGCGAGCCGCTGAACTGATCGGGTACCCGCGGCCCGTCCGGTGCCGCAGGCCCGTAGCCACCGGCGCGTTGGCGAGGGGTCACCTGCGGCAGCGGCACGCTCTGCAAGATCCGCTTCACGATGTGCTCGGTCGGCACGCCATCGGCCAATGCGTCATAGGAGAGCACCAGCCGGTGCCGCAAGACGTCCGCAGCGACATCAAGGACATCCTGGGGCAGGACATAGTCGCGGCCGCGGACCAGCGCGAGCGCTCGGGCGGCGGCGATCAACCCGAGCGAGGCGCGCGGGCTGGCGCCATAGGAAACCCAGCTCGCGACGTCGGGCAGTCCGTGCTCCGTGGGATGCCGGGTGGCCACGACCACCCGGACGACGTAGTCCACCAGGGCATGGTGGACGAAGACCTTGCTGGCGGTGTCCTGCAACCGGACCAGATCGGCAGCCTCGATGACTGTTGTTGCGGTCGGTGGCGAGACGCCCATCCGGTAGACGATCTCGCGTTCCTCGGCCGGTGTCGGGTAGTCGACGAGGATCTTCATCAGGAAGCGGTCGCGCTGTGCTTCCGGCAGTGGATAGACGCCTTCGGACTCGATCGGGTTCTGGGTGGCCATCACCAGGAAGGGGCGAGGCATCGGATAGGTCTTTCCACCGATGGAGACCTGCTGTTCGGCCATCACCTCGAGCAACGCGGACTGGACCTTGGCCGGCGCCCGGTTGATCTCGTCGGTCAGGACGAAGTTGGCGAAGATCGGGCCGAGCTCGGTGTCGAAGGCGTCCTTGCCCTGCCGATAGACCCGGGTCCCGACGATGTCGGCCGGAACGAGATCAGGGGTGAACTGCAGCCGGGCGAAGCTCGCTCCGACCGTCGAGGCAAGGGTTTCCACGGCCAGCGTCTTGGCGACGCCCGGAACGCCCTCGATGAGCAGGTGCCCCCTGGCCAGCAGGCCGACGACCATTCGCTCGATCATCCGGTCCTGCCCGACGATGACCTGCTTGATCTCGAACAGAACGCGCTCGATCTCCCCGGCGTCCTGGGCTGGTGGAACGGGAGCTGGGGCGCTCATCGAGCTCCTCCTGGCGATCGGCCGATGTTGGGATGGGGCTGCGTCGTCTCATGCAGGGCGTCCCATGCAGGCATCGACGCGATGCTCGCTGACATCACCACACACCGGCAGGCGTGAACTGTCTGTAAAGCGGCTGCTTCCCGGTTGCCGCGACCGGACACGCCGAGCATGACCGGCATCCCATTGAGCAGGCTCCGGTGCTACAGTTTCTGGTGCGTCGGGCAGCTCCCCCCGTGGCTGCCCGACGCTTTTACGTCTCTTTACCCGGCCTGTGTGTGTTCCAGGCCTCGGTCAGTTGACCTGACGCTGCCCGGCTTCCCAGAATTCCTGCCGAAGCTTGAACTTCTGGATCTTGCCGGTGGACGTCCTCGGGATCTCCTCGCGAAACTCCACCGCCTTCGGCGTCTTATAGCCGGCCAGCTTCGACTTCACGTGAGCGATGATCTCGTCCTCGGTCGCAGTCTGACCATCGGCGAGCACGACCAGGGCGGTCACCTTCTCCCCCCACCTCTCATCGGGTACGCCGATGACAGCAACCTCGGCCACCGACGGATGGCTGAAGACGGCATCCTCGACCTCGATCGAGGAAACGTTCTCCCCCCCGGTGATGATCACATCCTTCTTGCGGTCAGAGATCGTGACGTAGCCACCTTCGTCGATGGTCCCGCCGTCGCCGGTGTGAAACCAACCGTCCTGAATCGCCTCGTCGGTCGCGTCGGGATTGTCCCAGTAACCGCCCATGACCACGTTGCCCCGGACCAGGATCTCGCCTGAGTCGGAGATCTTGGCCTGCGTACCCAGGCCGGGAACTCCGGCCCGGGAGAGCAGTGTCGCCTTGTCCTCGACGGCCAACTCGTCGTACTCGGCGCGCGACCGGTTCACGGTCAGCAGTGGAGTGGTCTCGGTCAGCCCGTAGATCTGGTTGAACTCCCAACCCAACTCGGTCTCGACCCGGGCGATCGTCCGTGAGGGTGGTGGAGCGCCGGCCACGACGATCCGGGTCCGACCGTGACCCGGGATCTCCCCGCCGAGCTGGGCGGCGGCATCCAACGTCATGTTCCACACCGCCGGGGCGCCGGCGGCGAAGGTCACCCCGTGTTTCTCGACCCGGCGCAATATCTCCGCACCGTCGATCTTTCGGATGATCACATTGGTCGCACCCACACCCGCCGCGGAGTAGAGCAAGCCCCAGCCGTTGCAATGGAACTGCGGCAGGGTGTGCAGGTACACGTCCCGGTCGGACATCTGCATGTGCATCGCGAAGGTGACCGAGTTGATCCAGATGTTGCGGTGGGTCAGCTGCACGCCCTTGGGTCGGGCCGTCGTGCCGCTGGTGTAGTTCAGAGTGGCGGTCGCATCCTCGTCCGGCTCCGACCAGGGCCGCGGTTGCGCTTCGAAGCGCAGCAAAGCGTCGTCGCTCTCCTCGCCCAACAGGAACTTGTGCTCGGCGCTGATCGCCGACAGCGACGTCTCCAACTCCGGGTCCACCAGCAGGACCCTCGCTCCACTGTGCTCGGCGATGTAGGCGACCTCCTCGGCCTGCAAGCGGAAGTTGACCGGCACCAGGATGCGGCCGGAAGACGGTACGGCGTACAGCAGTTCGAGCAGGCGGGCCGAGTTGTGACTGACGATGGCCACCCGGTCCCCCACACCGATGCCCAGCTCGTCCAGACCCGCTTGAATGGCCCGGCCACGTCGGGCCAGTTCGCGATAGGTCAGGGAGCCGAGAGACCGCGCCGGCTGATCAGGTTCGTCGATCACACCGATCCGGTCGCCGTACACCAATTCGGCCCGGTCGATGAAGTCACTGGTGAGCAGAGGAACTCGCATGGCTGCCACGCTAGTCGGGAGCGGCGCCCGACAGCGACGAAGGACGCCACGCTCGCTCGGCCAGGCCGACGCCAACGGCCACGATCGCTGCGCACGCCCAGCCCAACACGACGTCGACGACGTAATGCTCACCGGAGTACACCAGGATCAGCCCCATCAGCAGCGGGTAACTCGCGAGAAGGACCCGGAGCGAGCGACCGAGAACCGGCCAGAAGAACAACAGTACGAGCACGGCGTACGCGGTGTGCAGCGACGGAATGGCTGCCACCAGATTGACCTTGGCCTGTCCCTGATCCAGTAGCGCCCCCGCGCGGTCCAGGCCGATGGCCTCCCAGCCCAGGCCCGACAGTCGGTCCACGTCGGGGATGACTGCCCGGTTGGCGGCGTACCAGGGAGGCGCTGCGGGAACGAGAACGTAGGTGATGACGCCCAGCAGAGCCACTCCGACGACGCGTGCTGTGAAGCTGATCCAACGGCGGCGATCGCGCAGCCACAGGACGCCCGCGATGATCGGCGTGACGAAGAAGTGCGAGACGTAGATCGCGGTGACGACGACATGCCACCAGGCTGCGTCTCCGGCAGCCCGCCAACCAGCTGACGGGCCCAGCTGGTCCTGCAGCCACACCGTCGGCAAAGTCCCACCGAACATGGCCGATTCCAAGGCTGCCAGGTCGTCCACATGGACGGGCATCCCGAGAGAGTCGGCGAGGCCACGAGTCAGGTCGTAGAGCACGAGGAGCCCGATGAACGGGAGCCAGTCGACGACCATGCCGGCGACCGCGCGCCAGCCACGGCCGACGCAGCCGATCGACAGCCCGATCAGCACCCAGCAGAACAGCGCCAGTCGCTCGGTGGGCAGGCCCACGCTGAGGATGAAAAGACCCAGGACGACGGCGTACGCCGCCGCCAGCCAGCCTCGGATCCGCGACCAGTTCAGCGGCCGAGCGACCAGGATGCCGGTCGAGGCCTCCGCAGACATGCGCGCACCCTAGGCGACGGCAGCTCTTCGTCCGGTGTTTGTGCGGCCGCACGCGCCGTTCATCCGGATGTGGTGGACGGCATCCCGCTTCCGAAGGGACTGGCGGTCGGGTACCTCACACCGCTCGCGATCGGTCCGTGCGGGAGAATGCAGACAGCTGCGACGAGTGCAGATGAGGGAGGCCGAGACCAGTGGGTTCGAGCAGGAACAGTTTCGGCGCGTTGGGCAGGTTGGCGGTCGGCGAGGCGTCCTACCAGTTCTATCGGCTGGCCGCCGTCGAAGGCGCGGACCGGCTCCCGTACAGCCTCAAGGTGCTGTTGGAGAACCTGTTGCGCAACGAGGACGCTGCGAACATCACAGCCGACCACATCCGCGCCCTGGCCGGATGGGACCCGCAGGCCGAGCCGGACCAGGAGATCCAGTTCACTCCGGCGCGGGTGATCATGCAGGACTTCACCGGGGTCCCCTGCGTCGTCGACTTGGCGACCATGCGCGAGGCGATGCTCGACCTCGGCGGGGACCCTGCCAAGATCAATCCGCTTGCCCCCGCGGAACTGGTGATCGACCATTCCGTCATCGCCGACGTGTTCGCACGCAGCGACGCCTTCGAGCGCAACGTCGCCCTCGAGTACGAACGGAACGAGGAGCGCTACCAGTTCTTGCGATGGGGGCAGACGGCATTCGAGCAGTTCAGGGTCGTCCCGCCCGGAACCGGGATCGTGCACCAGGTCAACATCGAGCATCTGGCCCGCGTCGTATTCATCGGACGGGACGACGATGTCGAGACCGCGTACCCCGACACCTGTGTGGGAACCGATTCGCACACCACGATGGTCAATGGCCTGGGCGTGCTGGGGTGGGGCGTCGGCGGCATCGAAGCCGAGGCGGCGATGCTCGGCCAACCGATCTCCATGCTCATCCCTCGGGTGGTCGGGTTCAAGCTCAGCGGCGCGCTGCCCGATGGCGCCACCGCCACCGACCTCGTGCTGACCATCACCGAGATGCTGCGCGGGCACGGCGTGGTCGGGAAGTTCGTCGAGTTCTACGGCGACGGCGTCGCGGCCGTGCCATTGGCCAACCGCGCGACGATCGGCAATATGAGCCCGGAGTTCGGTTCCACCGCAGCGATATTCCCGATCGATGCGGAGACCGTGCGCTACCTCGAACTGACCGGCCGTACCCCCGAGCAGCGGGCGCTGGTCGAGGCCTACTGCAAGGAACAGGGACTGTGGCACGACCCGACCCGTGCGGCCGCCTATTCCGAGTACCTCGAACTGGACCTGGGCTCGGTCGTGCCGTCCATCGCCGGCCCGAAGCGCCCGCAGGACCGGGTTGCTCTCTCCGATGCCAAGGCATCCTTCCGCGAGGCGTTGCCGGACTACGCGAACGGAGCCGAACGCACTGGGACCAGCGCCCGTTCCACGGTGGACAAAGCCGTCGAGGACACCTTCCCGGCCAGCGACCCGCCTGCGGTCGGCGAGCGGGACGGGAACGGGCCGCCACACGGGGTTCCTGAGGATCCGCCGGCCGACGCGTCCGATTCCGGAGGTGAGCGTGTCTCGCGGCCCATCTCGGTCACTATGGAGGACGGCACACAGACCTCCGTCGACCACGGCCATGTGGTCATCGCGTCCATCACCTCGTGCACAAACACATCCAATCCGTCGGTCATGCTCGGCGCGGCTCTACTAGCCAAGAAGGCGGTCGAGCGGGGCCTGGCGGCCAAGCCGTGGGTCAAGACCTCCCTCGCGCCGGGGTCGAAGGTCGTCATGGACTATTACGACAAGGCGGAGCTGATTCCGT
>JALZIL010000286.1 GCA_030860305.1 Actinomycetota bacterium | reverse complement strand
TGAGCAGGCCTGGGTCACGCAGCTCGGCGAGCGCGTTCTCCTCCTGGGCTCGCCACTGCGCCAAGGTCTTGCTGCCCCTCGGGGTGAGGCGATACACGATCCGCTCGCGTCCACCCGGGGTGGACTCTGTGGTCGGATCGAGCAGACCGTCCCTGGCCAGCGATTCGGCGGTGCGATACAGCTGGGAGTGGGCGGTCGACCAGAAGTTGCCCAGTGCTTGGGCCGCTCGGCGTTTCAGATCGTAGGTCGAGCCAGGGCCGTACCGCTCCAGGAGTCCCAGCACGATGTAGGACGCCGGGGTCACGGAAGCACCCGAGAACAGGCTTGGCGATTTAGTCCCATAGGGACTATTGTGGCAGCATGATTCACACCGTCATCCTCGCGCTGCACATTGCCGTGGGGGTCCTGGGTGTCGCCTTGGGCCCCTTCGCCATCGCGCAGGTCGCCCAAGGCCGGGTGAACTGGCTGGCCTCGGCCTATCACCTGAGCGTCGCACTGGTCTGCCTGTCGGCCGTGGGCTTGGCCGCTCTCGACCCGGCCCGGCTCTGGTGGTTCGTGCTGATCGCGACCGGGTCGTACTTCTTCGCCGGACGGGCGATGCGAGACATCCGATCCGCTCGGTCGCAGTGGCAGGCGAGGGCGGTACGGGGATTCGGCGGCGCCTATATCGCCCTGTGGACCGCGGTCGTCGTCGTCAGCCTTCCAGGGCAGCCCATCGGGTGGGCGATCCCGACCGCGATCGGCATCCCCGCGCTGGAGTGGTTCGCCGCCAGAATCGTGCGCCGGCCGCAGGCGCAGTCAGTTGATTAGGCTGACCTGACCGCGAGCTGAACTCAGGCGGCCGAGGCGCCGGCTGCTTCGAGGAGCTTGCGGCCAGTGCGGATGACGTGGTTCTTGCCGCAGTAGCAAGCAAGCACCACCGCGATATCGGCGGGGCGGTTGATCAGTCGAACGATCCGACTGTCCGAAATCAGCTCGTCCCGGTCTGTCGTAGGGCAGTGGATGAAGAACATGGGATCAGCATGCAATCTGGGTACGACACAGGGAAGTGGCAGAAATGCCCCCATTAGTCGGAAATCTGCCATAGTCTCTAGGCATGGAGACGCGGCCGGTCGTGAGCGGCCTGATGGGGCCGGGTAACGGCGGCTTCGGGATCGGCGTGTTGGCCGAGGTCTACGGCTACGACCGCCGAGACATCGGGATCCCGGCCTTTGACTTCGCCCTGGTCGCCGAGCAGCCTGGACCGACCCGATTGGACACCGGGATCCTGATCACCGTCGAGCACGGGCTGGACCGACTGGCCGCCTCCGACGTCATCCAGATCCCCTCATGGGGCTGCGGCCCAGGGCCGGTCGACTCAGTTGCCGCACCCAGTCCGGATGTGATCGAGGCCCTGCTCACCGCCTATGACCGTGGCGCGATCATCGCGACGCACTGCAGCGGCGCCTTCGTGCTCGGTCACGCCGGCCTGCTCGACGGTCGTCGGGCCACCACACACTGGGGTTTTGCCGAGTTGCTGGCTGAGTCCTTTCCGCTGGTGACCGTTGACTCCGATGTCCTCTACGTCGACGAAGGCCAGATCGTCACCGGTGCTGGGACCGCGTCTGGCATCGACCTCTGCCTCTACCTGATCCGGCGCGAGTACGGCGCGAAGGCGGCAAATGCTTTGGCGCGCACCATGGTCGTGCCGCCACACCGGGACGGCGGGCAAGCTCAGTTCATCGCGACCCCGGTCGCAACCTGTGCCGGGAACGATCCACTGCGCGGGCTGCTGCAGTGGATGCGGGCCAATCTCGACGAAGAGCTCTCGGTGCCGGTGCTCGCCCGTCGGGTGCTGATGTCGCCGCGCAGTTTCGCCCGGCACTTTCGGGCCGCAACGGGTACAACTCCGCACGCGTGGATCCTCGCCCAACGGCTGGCCGCGGCCGAACATCTGCTGGAGTCCGGGGTCGACAGCGTCGAGCACATCGCCCGGACCGTCGGTTTCGGGACTGCGGCTGGGATGCGCGAGCAGTTCGTACGGCGCCGGGGTGTGTCACCCCAGGCCTATCGGCGCACCTTCGCCAGCCGGCCCGCCATACGGGCGATGGCCTCAAGCGTCGCCGCGCTCTGAGGCACTCCGCCTAGCGGGGGTTCGGCGTTGCCGGGTGCGGGGCGATCAT
>JALZIL010000267.1 GCA_030860305.1 Actinomycetota bacterium | reverse complement strand
AACTGGCATCGGGCACGCTGGCGGTGGTCGCGGTCAGAGGCACTCCGCTGGTGCGGCCATGGCATCTGGTCACCGGCCTGACGCCTACCCCGGCGACGCGGCTGTTCGTCGAGCACGTGCTGTCCGTGCCCGGCTGGCGGGCTGCCGGCCCGTGATCTTGACCTTTGGTGGCGACACGCCGCGGGAGGAGGCCTAAAAGCGCATCAAGGTCAAGATCACCGGCAAGCAGCGACTTGTCCTGGAGTACGCCGGTGCCCGCGCTACGGAAAGCCACCCGCAGCATTGGCGCGGTCCCCCCGACCGTCCACCTGCCGGGGGAGGCGGTCGGCCCACAGCGTGCCTAGCGTCTGCATCACCTGAAGTTGGGGGTCGAGGCGAGGAGCCTGTCGTGCCCGAAGCACAGATACGACCGGCACCGGACCGCAACCTGGCCCTCGACCTGCTGCGCGTGACCGAGGCAGCTGCGATGGCGGGTGGCCGATGGGTCGGCCGCGGAACCAAGAACGACGCCGATCAAGCTGCCGTCACCGCGATGCGGACGCGGCCAAGGGAATGACCAATGCTGTCGCGGTGCTCGCGGTGGCACCACGCGGCTCGATGTTCGATCCGTCGGCGGTCTTCTACATGGACAAGTTGGTGCCCGGGTCGGCTGCTGCAGCCCTCATGGATCTGGAGCGCCGGTGGCCGACAACATCCGGGCCGTTGCCAAGGCGAAGGACTCCACGGTCAACGACGTCGCCGTCTGCATTTTGGATCGGCCACGGCACGACAGCCTGGTCGCGGATGTGCGCGCCGCGGGGGCGCGCATCCAATTCATCAGTGACGGTGACGTGGCCGACGCCTTGATGGCCTGCAACCCCGATTCCGGGGTCGATCTGCTGTTGGGCATCGGGGGCACGCCTGAAGGGGTGATCGCCGCCTGCGCCGTCACCGGCATCACCGACGGCGAGGTGGTTCGAGGCGTGCGGTACGGCGCTGGTACGGCGGTGACCGACTCGATCGTGATGCGCGCGAAGTCGGGAACCGTACGTCACGTGACCGCTACCCATCGCCTGGACCGACTGGCCGAATACTCCGCAGTCGACCACGAACATCCGACGCCTGCCATGGCGGCGGGGATCCACAGGGAGGACTGATCGGTGGACGAACTCCGGCGCGCTGCAAAGGAACTCGTGGCTCGGCCTCGGGGCATCCTTGCTGCAGATGAGAGCCCCGGCACCATGGACAAGCGACTGGAGGGGCAAGGAATCACCGCTTCCGAGGATGCCCGACGCGCGTACCGCGAGATGTTGGTGACCACCCCCGATCTGTCCGACAGCATCAGCGGCGTCATCCTCTGCGAAGAGACCTTCAATCAGCGACTCTCCGACGAGCGCCCGTTCCCTGAGGCGCTGGCCGAGCTGGGCCTGGCCACCGGCGTCAAGGTCGACACCGGAGCCAAACCGCTGGCTGGGGCACCCGGTGAGACCGTCACCGAAGGCCTGGACGGGTTACGTGATCGCCTGCAGGACTTCGCCTCTCGTGGAGCCGTGTTCGCGAAATGGCGGGCGGTCATCACCATCGGTCCGGGTCTGCCGACGCACCTGGCATTGCGCGCCAACGCCCACGCCCTGGCCCGGTACGCGATGTTGTGCCAGGAGCAAGGGATCGTGCCCATCGTGGAGCCCGAGGTGGTGGCGGCCGGCGAGCACACCATGGACCAGTGCGAGGCAGTGACCAACTTCGCGTTGCTCGAGGTCTTCGCGGAACTTGCCCGTGCCGAACTCGATCTGCCGTCGATGCTGCTCAAACCGAACATGATCACGCCGGGACTCGATCGGCTGGACGAGGCCACCGCGGCCGAGGTCGCCGAGAGCACGGTCGCGGCGCTGGGCCGAGTGGTGCCGCCCGAGGTGGCCGGGATCGCGTTCCTCTCCGGTGGTCAGCCCGCCGATGTGGCGACCCAGCACTTGGCTGGTATCGCGGCGCGGCCGGCCCCGTGGCCGCTGACCTTCTCCTTCGGCCGGGCACTGGTCGATCAGGCACTGCACGAGTGGGGTGGCCGGGTCGAGGGAATCAGCGCGGGTCAGGCCGCCTTGGGCGAACGGGTCCGCGCGACCTCAGCCGTGCTGCGCGGCTCGGTCAACGCCTAACCGCCGGTCACCATGATCGAGAGCGTCCTGGGTGCAGCCGTGCTGCACCACCAGCGCTCATGATCTCGACGACACGTCGACCCGGCCTCACCCAGTAGCACCGTAATCGGCTCTACGAGTCGGGCGGGTCCGGGACGGTGGCCCGTACGTGCGTACCCCGGTCCGGGGCCGACCACAGTTCGATCTGCCCGCCGACAGCCTGCATGCGCTCGGCCATGCTGCGCAGACCCAACCCGCTGTCCTGGCCGGCCGGCCTGCGCCCTGCGGTCCCGTCGAGGGCCTGCTGATAGCCGACCCCGTCATCGCGTACGTCGAGGACGACGTTGTCACCGCGCCGTTGCAGCCGAACCCGCACGGCGGCGACTCCGGCATGCTTGACGGCGTTGCCCAGCGCCTCCTGGGCCACCCGATACAGGGCCAGCGACGCCGCAGGGGACACGAACGGTGGCTCGACGGCCTCCACGTCGACCTCGACCGAGAGATCCTCGGCGCCCAGCGCGCCACACAGGCTCACCAAGCCCTTGGCCAATCCGAGGTCGTCGAGGACCGGCGGTCGCAGACCACTGATCGCGGCTCGTACGTCATCGGCGGCCAGTTGGCTCAGTTCGCTGGCCGCAATCAGCTGTCGGACTGCGAAGCTCACCGGATCGCTGCTCGGGTCGGTATCGGGGGAGAGTTCGGCCAACGCGGAGTTGGCGGCCGCGAGATGGAAGGACAGGCTGGCCAGCCGTTGGGAGACACCATCATGCAACTCGGCCGCCATCCGCCGGTTCTGTCGTTCCACCTCGGTGACCGAATCACCAGGCGCCGCAGTGACGTTGCCCCCAGCGGACAGGTCCTGGGTACCCGCGGCGATCACGGCAGCGAGTCGGGCCAATCCGATGAGGCCGCCAGCGGTCGCCGAACCTTCGTCCCCGTACACCTCGAGGACCCCGCCGGTGTACTGCTGCGCACCGGGGATCGGCACTGCTGCTCCGGCTGTCGGGACTCGCGGGTCACCGGCATAGTGGTCTCCGCGCCGGTCCGTACCACGGTCCACCACTATCGTCGGTCGTCGATGACTCGCCACCCATCCAGCGACGCTGACTCCCAACGGAATACGGCGATCGATGAGGTCAGTCAGGCTTGCGTGCCGACAGACCAACTCCCGAGCTACGTGATCGAAGTCCCAGACGGCAGCCACCGATCCGCCCGAGGACAGCTGGCGGACAACGACACCGGCGGTGGCGTCCCGGCCGGCAGTCAGCGCGTCCACCGCCTCCTGCAGAACGAGACCGTACGGATCTCGGCTCGGGGTCGCACTCTCGCGGCCGGTTCTCCGGGGTGTTTTCGGCATCAATGGAAGAGGCCCTCGCGCAACGCGGTCGCCACCGCCGCCGAGCGGTCGCTGACCTCCAGCTTGCGGTAGATCGAACTGACGTGGCTCTTGACAGTCTCCTCGCCGACCACGAGGCGGGCGGCAATCGCCCGATTGTGGTGTCCGGCAACCATCAGCGAGAGCACCTCGCTTTCCCGCTGGGTCAGACCCAGATGAGCTCCGGGCCAGAATTCGCCGGCTGCCAGCCGCGCGGCACTCGCAGTGGCGCGGCCGGCCAACGCGGCGTCGATGACGATCTCACCGGCCCGTACCGCCTGCAGGTGCTCGACCAGTTGGCGGCCGTCGACCCGCTTGAGCAGATACCCGACAGCGCCGGCCCGAAGGGCCTGGAAGAGGTACTGCTCGTCGTCGTACACGGTCAGGAACACCACGCGGCAGGCGGGATCGCGGGCGAGCAGCCGATGACAGACGTCCAACCCGCTGTCCTGTCCCAGGCGAACGTCGAGCATGACCACATCAGGACGCAGATCCCCGACCACGCGGAAGGCCTCGTCGCTGTTGCTGGCCTGGCCGACGATCCGGATCTCGCCGGCTCGGCGCGCAAGCATGGCCTTGAGGCCCTCCAGGACCATCGGGTGGTCGTCGACGAGGACCACCCGCAGCAGTGGGGCCATTCGCACAGGTTAGAGCCGCTCCCCCTCTCCTTCCCCCTGCGACGGGGTTCTTCCCGGTGTCGGTCACTTCTAGGCTGATTGATCCAGCGGTGTGCTCGATCGAGGAAGGGAGGTGCTCCAGTGCCCGACAAGATCGTGCGGATGGGCCGGGCCAGCGATGCCCAGCGACCGGTGATGATCGCGATCGCCGGCGACAGTGCGGCGGGGAAGACGACCCTGACCCAGGGTCTGGTGGATGCCCTTGGTGAGGACCGGATCACCGCGATCTGCGTCGATGACTACCACCGCTATGACCGCGAAGAGCGCAAGACGCTTCCCTTCACGGCGCTGCATCCGGACTGCAACTACGTGCAGATCATGGAGCAGCACCTGCAGATGCTGGCCACCGGCCAGCCCATCCTCAAGCCGGTCTACGACCATTCCACCGGCATGTTGGTCCGGCCCGAGTTGGTCGAACCCAAGGAGTTTCTGATCGTGGAGGGGCTGCTGCCGCTGTCCACGAAGCTGGCCCGCGCGTGCTTCGACGTCACCGTGTTCCTCGACCCGGTGGAGGAGATCCGGCGGGAGTGGAAGATCGGCCGCGACACCAAGAAGCGGGGCTACGACCGGGAACAGGTCGAGGCCGAGATGGACAAGCGCGAACCCGAATCAGAAGAGTTCATCCGGCCACAACGCGCCGTCGCCGACATCGTGGTCCGCTTCGCTCCGATTCCGGGACGCGACGACCCGCCGGACACCCCGCTGTCGGCAGAACTGCTGCTGCGCCCGACGGTGCGCCATCCAGACCTGTCCGAGGTCTTCAAGCAGGTGGACGGCCGGGCCATGCACTTGAAGCTGATCCGCGACGAGGACGGCCGGCCGACCGACGCGCTGCACGTACACGGGTACGCCCCCACGAAGGACATCGGCGTACTTCAGAACGCGATCTGGGCGGACATGGGCGGCGAGGACACCGTGCCCACCGGCCTGGGGTCGATCGGCGGCGACGTCCGCAACGAGCCGCTGGCCGTCACGCAGCTGCTGTTGCTCTACCACCTGATCGAGGCCGCCCGCTGAGATCTGCGCACGACCCTGCAGTCATGGAAGGCTGCCGGACGTGGTCGAGTTCATCAACGTTGCGGCGTTCATCGCAGGGCTCCCCAAGGCCGAGCTGCACGTCCATCTCGTGGGCTCGGCATCGGTGCCGACCGTCCTCGAGTTGGCCCGCCGCCATCCCGACTCCGGCGTTCCCACCGAACCCGCTGCGCTGAGCGGGTTCTACGAATTCACCGACTTCGCGCACTTCATCGAGGTCTACATCGCGGTCAACTCACTCGTACGTACGCCCGAGGACATCGAGGCGCTCGTCGTCGGGATCGCCGCCGACATGGCCGGACAGAACGTTCGCTACGCCGAGGTCACCGCGACACCGGACAGCCATCTGCTGGTCGGGATCGCTGCCGAGGACATCGCCGCCGCCTACACCGCCGGCCGGGCCCGCGCGCTGGCCGAGCACGGTGTCGAGCTGGCCTGGATCTTCGACATCCCGGGTGAACTGGGGCTGCCCTCGGGACTGCGGACGATCGACTGGGTCGAGCAGTACGCGCCAGAGGGCAGCGTCGGTTTCGGCTTGGGTGGTCCGGAGGTCGGCATCGGCCGGCCGCAGTTCGCCGCGGTCTTCGCCCGGGCTCGCGCATTGGGCCTGGCCAGCGTCCCGCACGCCGGCGAGACCACCGGACCGGAGACCGTCTGGGATGCGATCAATCATCTTGCGGCCCAACGGATAGGGCACGGGATCACGGCTGCCCAGGATCCGGCGCTGACGGACTATCTCGTTGCGCACTCCATCCCGCTCGAGATCTGCCCGACGTCGAATCTGCGTACCAGAGCCGTTGCTCGGATGGAGGAGCATCCCTTCCGCGCGCTGCGCGCTGCAGGAGTGACGCTGACCCTGAACTCCGACGATCCCGGCATGTTCGACACGACGTTGTGCCATGAGTACGAAGTGGCGCACAACGTCTTCGGCATGTCGTCGGTGGAACTGGCCGACCTGTCTCGTACGGCCGTACGGGCATCGTTTCGCAGTGAGGTCGGAAAGCGGGAGCTGCTGGCCGAGATCGACGCCTACGAACGCGCCAAGCTGCCTGCCTGAGTGCAGCGGCTACCGGTGGCGGGCGAGGTCGGCGGCACCGACGATGCCGGCTTCGCCGCCGAGTTCGGCGATGGCGACTGTCGGCGGCTCGCGGTGGGCGCGCGCGGTCAGTGCGGCCAGGAAGGCTTCCTCGGCCGGGCGGCGGAGCAACTCGCCGGCCCCTGACACCCCACCACCCAGGACGAACATCTCCGGGTCCAACAGCGCGGCCAGCGAGGCCATCCCTCGGCCCAGCCAGGTCGCGACAAAAGCAAACGCCTCCAAGGCCGCCGGATCTCCCTCTCGGGCGGCTTGGGTCACTTCGGGGCCGCTGATGCCTTCGGGTTGGCCGTCGCCCAGTTCCAGCAGACGTTTGCCGTACTCCGGTGCGACGTCGGCCAGGTCACGGGCCTCGCGGACCAGCGCCCGACCGCTGCCGTAGCGCTCCCAGCACCCGCGGTTGCCGCAACCGCAGCGGCGGCCGTCGGGCACCACCGTCATGTGCCCGACCTCGGCCGCCATCCCGTTGTGGCCGCGGTACAACGCGCCGTCGAGGACCACGCCTCCGCCGATCCCGGTGCCGATGGTCAGCAACACCATCGAGTCCACCTCGCGGGCTGCGCCGAATCGCGACTCGCCCCAGGCAGCGGCATTCGCATCGTTCTCGACGACGGCGGGCAGGCCGGAACTCTGTTCGACGGTGGCGCGCAGTGGCTCGTTGCGCCAGGCGAGGTTGGGCGCGAAGACCACGGTCGAGCGCTGGGCATCGATGAACGCAGCAGCACCGAGCCCAATGGCCTCCACGTCGTGGGCGGCGCGCAGTTCGGCGATGACCTCGATGATCACCGCGATCGTCTTCGCCGGGTCATCTGCCGGTGTATCCCGAAGCGCTGTGCTCAGGATCGCGCCGTCGGCGTCAACGACCCCCGCGGCCACCTTCGTGCCACCGATGTCGACGCCGATCGTCAGAGCCATGGACGGCAGTCTTCCCGATGCCGGCGATACCGGCCACGTGGGCGCCGCTGTCCGGTGGCGTGCCCGGCGGTGGACTGCTTGGCTGGCCCGATGAACCCCGGTCCACTCGGTGCGCGGATCGCCAAAGCGATCGCCGGAGTCCTGACCCGTTCGCCGAAGCCGGCTGCGGATTATCCCGGCGACTACACCGGGCCGGTGGACATTTCCTACTCCCCCGATCTCGACGGTGCGGCCGATCCTGGCGAGGTGGTCTGGGGTTGGATCCCGTACGAGGACGACCACCGCCGAGGCAAGGACCGGCCGTCGCTGGTGATCGGACGGGACGGCAGTTGGCTGCTGGTGCTGATGCTCACCAGCAAGGACAAGGACCGCAGTGACGGCGCGCAGAACCGGCACGAGGTCTGGGTCGACATCGGCACCGGCTCGTGGGATCGCCACCGCAGGCCCAGCGAGGTGCGGGTCGACCGGGT
>JALZIL010000263.1 GCA_030860305.1 Actinomycetota bacterium | reverse complement strand
CTCGTCGAGGACCAGCAGATCCGGCTCGCCGGCCAGCGCCCGCGCGATCAGGACCCGCCGTTGCTGTCCGCCGGACAGCGTTCCAACTGGATGCCGGATGCGATCGGAAAGACCGACGATGTCGATGGCCGCCTCGACGGCGTTGCGGTCGGTCGCGGAGAACCGACGTGTCAATCCCTTGCGCGCCAAGCGTCCTGACGCGACGACTTCTCGAACGGTCGATGGGATTCCGCTTGCGACGCCGTGGCTCTGCGGCACGTAACCCAGCCGATGCCATTGCTTGAACGCCGATCGCGGGAGGCCGAACAGTTCCACCGAACCGGCGACGATGTCGGCCAACCCCAAGATTCCGCGGATCAGCGTCGACTTGCCGGCCCCGTTGGGCCCGAGTACGGCCACCGCCTGCCCTGCCTCGAGGCTGAAGTCGGCCTCGTGCAGGACCGCGCTCTGGTCGTACCCGATGGATGCGCCGCGCAGGCGCACCAATGGTGGTCCCGCGCGGCGATGCGCACCGGCGAGGGCACCCAGTGAGATCGGCGCCGCAGAGGATGGCGGATCTGCCGAAGAGGAACTCAGCTGCACGGCTGACCGGCTCGAATGTTGTCCAGGTTGGAGCGCATCACCTCGAGGTAATCCGAACCCTCGGAATCATCGCTCAGCCCCTCCAGCGGATCGAGCAACGCTGTTCGCGCGCCGGTCTCGCCGGCCACCGCCTCCGCGATCGCCGGGCTGACCAGCGTCTCGTAGTAGATCGTGCGCACATCGTTCTCCTCGACGAAGGTGGCGACCTCGGCCAGGTCCTCGGCGGAGGGTTCCTCCTCGGGCGTCAGGCCGGTGATCCCCACCTGGGTGAGACCGTACGCCTGGGCGAGGTACCCGAACGCGTTGTGGCTGGTCACCAGGTCGGTGCTCTCGCACGCGGACAGCCCCTCGGTCAGCTCGGCGTCCAGCTCCTCGAGCAAGGTCCGCAACTCGTCGGCATTCTCGGTGAACGTCTCGGCGTTGTCCGGGTCGAGTTCACCCAGCTGCTCGGCCAGCGCGTCGGCGACCTCGGCCAACCGCATCGGGTCGAGCCAGAAGTGCGGGTCGGTGGAACCGGCCTCTTCAGCCTCCTCCTCGCCCTCCTCGATCGGCGTGTAGGTCAGGTCCAGGTCGGTGTTCTCGGCCGCGTCGAAAGAGGTGTCGGAAGCCTCCTGCTCCACCGCCTCGTCGACGGCGGGCTGGAAGTCGGAGAGGAACACCACGAGATCGGCATCGCCGACGGCGGCAACATCCCGCGGGGTGAGTTCGAGATCGTGCGGCTCGGCGCCGGGCGGCGTCAGGCTTGCGACGCTCACCGCCGCGCCCCCAACCTGCTCGGTAATCCACTGCAGCGGATAGAACGCGGCTCGGACGGTCAGCGCGTCGTCGCCGGCGCGTGATCCTTGCGAGCCCGCAGATCCCTCGGATCCGCCGTCGTCGCCGCAGGAGGTCAGCAGCGCGATGCCTGCGGTCAGGGCAAGGGCCCGGCGCGGAGGTCGTCTCGGCATGCCACGATCATGAGCCAATATGACCATGATTGTCAAAACTAATGTCATTTGGTCTCCCTCATGCCCCAGTGACCGCAACTCGGCCGGCGGCGCCAGCGAATTCGCAATGGCCCACGCAAACCATGGTTTCAACACCACTCTGCCTGGACAGCGCCTGCTCGGAAGCTGCTCGAGTGACCCGCCAACCATCTGAGTGCCGAGATCTCTTCCGACCCGATGCCGTCCACTTTGCGTCAGCCGGCGGGAGAATCGCACGATGAAGGCCGAACTGGATTTCAGCGATCTCGCTCCGGACACCGCGCCTAACCGCGAGGTCGTAAAGCGGGCGCTCGCGCGCGCCGACGAGGTGTCGGTGGCCGGTCCGGTGTCCGCTCTTGGCGCAGTGCTGGCCACGCTGCATCGCCGAGATCGTCTCGACGTGGGCGTCGCCTGGACGCCGACTTCGGATCCGTTGGCCGCGGGACTGTCCAGGGAGTGGGGCATCGACGCCCGCGGCCGCCTGTCACGTGGCCCTGCCAAGACGTACGGTCTGATCCGCGATGACCAAGGCGGGGTACTGCTGGTCCGCGGTCGGATCACGTCGTTGCCAAAGGTGCCCGGAACCCGCGGGCCGACACACTCCCGGTTCGGTGCCCAGATCTACCACGACGATCAGCGGGTCTCCGACGGCGCGATTCAGCGGGTTGACGTACGCCCGGACTGGTCGGTTGAGGACACCCTGAAGGTCAATGTGCACAAGCAACTCTGGCGCCGCGGTGAGCTCAGCCGTGGCAGGGCCATCCAGGTGGCCTGCGACCGGGCTCAGGTCGAGATCGACGGCGTGCCCTTTGCGCGGCCGATGACGAAGTGGACCTGGTACGCCGACCCGCGGCTGCGCTGGACCCTGATCAGCGCCTGAGTTGAGGCAGGGTGCCACCTACCGTGCCCGGACCGAGGATCGACCACGGCAGGGTGCCAGCTACCGCGGCCTCCGGCCGGTCAGAGCGCGTCGTCGGCGAGTGCCTCCGGGGTCAGCACGCTGGGGCTTGCGTCTGCCGCGCTGGGAGGGGGACGCCGCAGCACCGTACGCCCGGCGAGGAACAGAACGGCGCCCAGTAGCAGG
>JALZIL010000265.1 GCA_030860305.1 Actinomycetota bacterium | reverse complement strand
CGTCACGGTGTAGGAGTCCCGAATCGCCTTGTGCCGCTCACTGATCAGCACCGGCTGGCCGGTGGCCTTGTCCAGGAAGTCGAAGTGAAATACGAACGGCACCCACACATCGCCCAGGTACGGGATCAACGTCCACACTCGGCGTAGGACGGCGATCACCGGACGGCGTTCCCGTCCCAACGCCTCGACTCCCGGCGCCGACAGGTGCCAGGTGGAGCGGAGCAGGCTGGCACCGAACTCCTTGCTGAACATCCCGAGCGCCACCCCTGACTCGTCAAAGACGTCATGCTGGGCGTGGACGTCCAAGCGCTGCCGGGCCTTGAAAGAGAAGAGCCGGCGGGACCTGCTCGGATCGGCGAAGAAGACGACCTCTTCCTTGAGCTGCATCCGCTTCTGCTCGGCGAAGGCAAGCAGGTGACCTTCGGTGCCGTCGGGGTTCGCGGCCAGGATCTCGTACCGGTTGACCATCAGGGTGATCCGTTGCCGGACGAAGAACCGCGGCACATACATCACGGCCGGCTGCTGCGGCAGACCCCGCTGAGGCGGCGGTGATCCCGGTGGGTAGAGCGGTGGCATCGACATCGTTGGCTCCTCATTCCGATCTTGCCCGTATCACGCCGGTTTCCATCCTTCCCGGTGGGCGGCTCGACCCGTCGAGCACATGAGCGGTGATCACGCGGGCCTCCCGATCGATCACGTACGTGCCCAGCCCCAGGTGCTTCCCGGTCGGCGATCCTCCTCGGTCAGGCTCGCTACCGCGACCCACCCGTACTTGAACGGAGTTGTCCGCACCGGTCCGACCAGGCTCTCCAAAATCGCCTCACTTTCTTCCCTCGTCCACCCCGAGTCGCGCATGCCCAGTCCTTCCGATTCAGGTCGCCATGTCAACCAGTTCGTGCAACGGGGCGATTACCCGGCCCGGTCAGCGAGTGCCGCCGGTGGACCTTGTTTGCGCGGCGGCGAGAGGCCTTCTTTGGATGCGTTGGAGTCGATCAGAAGCTCGGAAAGCATGAGTCGGAGTTCGGTCTACTCCCACTCGATGGTTCCCGGTGGCTTGCTCGTCACGTCGAGTACGACCCGGTTGACTTCCGGCACCTCGTTGGTGATCCGGGTCGAGATCAACGCCAGCAGGTCGTACGGGAGGCGGGTCCAGTCCGCGGTCATCGCGTCCTCGCTGGACACCGGCCGCAACACGATGGGATGACCGTACGTACGACCATCGCCCTGCACACCCACCGACCGCACGTCCGCGAGCAGAACCACCGGGCACTGCCAGATCGACTGGTCCAGGCCGGCTCGGGTCAGCTCCTCACGAGTGATCGCGTCGGCCCGGCGGAGCACGTCGAGCCGGTAGGCGTCCACCGCCCCGACGATGCGCACGCCAAGCCCGGGCCCTGGAAAGGGTTGCCGTCCAACGATACTGGCCGGAAGACCGAGCTGGCGGCCGACCTCGCGTACCTCGTCCTTGAACAGCTCCCGCAGCGGTTCGACCAACTCAAAGGCCAGATCCTCCGGGAGCCCACCGACATTGTGATGGCTCTTGATGCTCGCCGCGCCGCTGCCGCCGCCGGACTCCACCACGTCGGGATAGAGGGTGCCCTGCACCAGGAAGTCCACGCTGCCCTCGGTGCCGGCAACCTCGCGGGCGGCCTGCTCGAAGACCCGGATGAATTCCCGACCGATGATCTTGCGCTTCTGCTCCGGATCGGCCACTCCGGCCAGCGCTTCGAGGAACTGCGCCTCGGCCCGAACCACGCGCAGGTCCACGCCGGTGGAGGCGACGTAGTCCCGCTCGACCTGCTCGGTCTCACCGAGGCGCATCAAACCGTGCTCGACGTACACGCAGGTCAACTGGTCACCCACGGCCCGCTGGACGAGCGCGGCAGCGACGGCGGAGTCCACGCCCCCGGACAGCGCACACAACACCCGCTTGCCGCCGACCTGGGCCTGGATCCGTTCGACCTGGGTCTCGATGACGTTGTCCATCGTCCAGTCCGGCCGGCATCCGGCGACGTTGTGCAGGAAGCGTTCCAACACCGCCTGACCGTGCTCGCTGTGGCCTACCTCTGGATGGAACTGCACACCGGCCAGCCGCCGGCTGAGATCCTCCACGGCGGCAACGGGCGTGCCGGTACTCGTTGCGGTGACCGAGAATCCGGGCGGCGGCGCGGTGACCGAGTCCCCGTGGCTCATCCAGACGAGTTGCTGGTCGGGCAATCCGCTGAACAGTGCCGACGGTCCGGGCGGCACTGTGAGAGCGGTGCCGCCGTACTCCGATGTGCCGGTACGAGCCACGACGCCACCCATGGCCTGGGCCATCAGCTGGAAGCCGTAGCAGATCCCGAAGACCGGCACGCCGGCCTCGAACAGGCCCTCGGGTGCCGCCGGCGCCCCTGGCGCGTACACCGAGGACGGTCCCCCGGAGAGCACGATCGCGCTGGGGTCGCGGGCCAGCATGTCCGCGACGGAGGTGGTGTGCGGCACGATCTCGCTGTGTACCCGCGCCTCGCGAATGCGGCGAGCAATCAGTTGCGCGTACTGCGCCCCGTAGTCGACGACGAGAACGGTGCTCATCGGGTGCCTTGAGCGCCGTTATCGCGAAAACCGCGCGATTGACGGTCTGAATGCAGCAGATATCGCGAAAACGGCGCCAATGACCTGAAACCGGCCGTCATGCGTCGGGCCGGGACAGCACCAGGTCCACCTTCTGGAATTCCTTGAGGTCGCTGTAGCCGGTCTTGGCCAGGGTGCGGGCAAGGGCGCCGAACAGGTTGGTGCGCCCGCACTGTGCGGCGCTGGGGCCGAACAGCACCTCGTCGAGTGACACCCGGTCGGGTTCGGCCGGTGCCAGCCCGCCGCGGGGCAGCCGCGGATGTGCGGCCACCGAATCCCAGTACCGACCACCAGCCGGTGCCTGGGTCGCCGTCCGCAGCGGCTCCCCGACCACGACGGCATCCGCGCCACAGGCCAGCGCCCGGGCGATCGCGCCACTGGTGGAGATCTCGCCGCTGGCCAGGACGTGGACGTACCGTCCGCCGGTCTCGTCCAGGTAGTCCCGACGGGCCGCAACGGCATCAGCGATCGCGGTCGCCATCGGGACCCGGATGCCGAGCACCTGATCGCTGCTGGCGTACTCGTCCGCGCCCATCCCCACGATCACCCCAGCCGCACCGGTACGCATCAGGTGCAGCGCGGTCTGGTAGTCCGCACAGCCACCGACGATCACGGGTACGTCGAGATCGGCGATGAACTCCTTGAGGTTCAGCCCTTCGCCGTGGTTGGTGACATGCTCGGCGGAGACGATCGTGCCCTGGATGACGAGGATGTCCACGCCGGCTGAGAGCAATGCCGGTGCCAACTCGGTGGTGTGCTGGGGCGAGACGCGGGCAGCCGTGGTGACCCCGGAGTCCTTGACCTCCTTGATCCGTGCGCTGATCAGGTCGGGCTTGACCGGCTCGGCGTAGATCTCCTGCAGGGTGGAGATCTCACCGACGTCACCCTCGGACGGGTCGGCGATCCGCGCGTAGGCCTGGCTCGGATCGTCGTACCGGGTCCACAGACCTTCGGCGTTGAGCACCCCGAGACCGCCCGCTCGTCCGACCGCGACGCACATGTCCGGGCTCATGACGGCATCCGAAGGCGTGGCCATCATCGGAATGCCGAAGGAGAAGGCGTCGATCTGCCAGGTCGTCGACACGTCGTCGATATCCCGGGTTCGGCGGGACGGGATGATCGAGACCTCGCTCAGGGTGTACCCCCGTCGAGCCGTTCGGCCCAGCCCGATCTCGACGTAGTCACGCATGCGCTGCGCCCATCAGCGGGCTCGGTAGTTGGGCGACTCGACGGTCATCTGCACGTCGTGGGGGTGGCTTTCGGTCAGTCCGGCCGAGGTGATCCGCATCAGCTGGGCATGGTCGCGCAGGTCCGCGATCGTGGCCGCACCGCAGTAACCCATGCCGGCGCACAGTCCCCCGACCAACTGGTGGGCGACCCCGGCCAGCATTCCGCGGTAGGGCACCTGCCCCTCGATGCCCTGCGGCACGAGCTTGTCGTCGGAGAGCACGTCGTCAGCGAAGTACCGGTCCTTGGAGTACGAGCGGGCCTCGCCGCGGCTCTGCATCGCCGCCAGGGAACCCATTCCGCGGTAGGTCTTGTACTGCTTGCCGTTGACGAAGACCAGATCTCCGGGTGCCTCCTCGACCCCGGCCAGCAGGCTGCCCAACATCACACTGTCGGCGCCAGCGGCGATGGCCTTGGCGATGTCGCCGGAGTACTGCAGGCCGCCGTCGGCGATCACCGGAACCCCGGCGGGGGCAGCGGCCCGCGACGCCTCGTAGATCGCGGTCACTTGGGGTACACCGACCCCGGCGACGACTCGGGTCGTGCAGATCGATCCGGGTCCGACGCCGACCTTGATCCCGTCGGCACCGGCGTCGATCAGGGCCTGCGCTCCGGCCCGGGTGGCGACATTTCCGCCGATCACCTCGACCGTGTGATCGGCCTTCAGCTGGGAGATCATCTCCGGGATGCTGCGGTGGTGGCCATGCGCGACGTCGACCACCAGGACATCGACTCCGGCCTCGATCAGCAGCCCGGCCCGCTTGTAGGCGTCCTCCCCTACTCCGATCGCCGCCCCGACGACCAGCCGCCCACTGTCGTCCTTGGTGGCCGATGGGTACTCGTCGCTCTTGACGAAGTCCTTGACCGTGATCAGTCCGCGCAGCCGCCCAGCCTCGTCGACCAGCGGCAGTTTCTCGATCTTGTGCTGGCGCAGCAGTTCCAATGCCGCTTCAGGCTTGACGCCGTACGGCGCGGTCACCAGCGGCATCGGCGTCATGATCTCGCGAACTCGACGAGTCGGATCGGTCTCGAAACGCATGTCCCGATTGGTGACGATGCCGACCAGGGTTCCGTCCGGGTCGACGACCGGTGCGCCGGAGATGCGGTACTGGCCGCACAGCCTGTCGACGCTGGCGACAGTGTCCTGCGGCGCGCAGGTGATCGGGTGGCTGACCATGCCGGCTTCGGAGCGCTTCACGACATCGACCTGATTGGCCTGATCGTCGGCTGACAGATTGCGGTGCAGGATGCCGACTCCGCCCTGCCGAGCCATCGCGATCGCCATCCGGGACTCAGTCACCGTGTCCATGGCGCTGGAGACCAGCGGGATCGCCAGCCGCAGTCTGCGCGAGAGCCGGGTGCCCGTGTCGACCGAACTCGGCAGGACATCCGAGGCAGCCGGGACCAGCAGGACATCGTCGAAGGTCAGGGCCTCGTCGAGAAACTTCGGTCGGGTACCGCCGTACTGGTCCACCTGTGCTCCTCGCGCCTTGCCCACGTACTCGTGGCCTGTCGGCCGACGGCTTGTCCGCCCACGTGAGACTTCATCGTAGTGGCGGCTACGGTGGCTCCTGTGAGTTCCGATCTGCCCGGCGAGCCCTTTGCCGAGGACGCCGATGACGACGAGTTCGTGCCCCTGACTCCTGATGAGCGGGAGGACATCGTGGTCGATCTCGAAGACCTCGAGGTCTACCGCACCCTGTTGGAGCCGACCGGTATCAAGGGGATCGTGATCGACTGCCCGGACTGCGAGACGGTCCACCACATCGGCTGGGCGCTGATGCAGTCCAACCTGCGGCAGTTGCTGGACGAGGGCATCACCGGGCTGCACGAGCCGCCCTACGATCCCGACCCCGCCGAGTACGTCACCTGGGAGTACGCGCGGGGATACGCCGACGGAGTCGTGGCCTCCGAGAGCGCCATCGAGTGACCCGAGCCGCATGACCGGGCCGGCCACCGAAGTCTCAGCCGTGGTCATCGACCGAATCGACCATCTGGTCCTCACCGTCGCCGACGTCGACCAGACCGTGGCCTTCTATACCCGCGTGCTCGGCATGCAACCAGTCACCTTCGGCGCGGGCCGGCGCGCGTTGAGCTTCGGTCGGCACAAGCTGAACCTGCACCAAGTCGGTCACGAGTTCGAACCCAAGGCCCACCGACCAACACCCGGGTCGATCGATCTATGCCTGATTACCACCACTGCGATCGACCACGTAATGACCCGCCTGAACGCGTGCAAGGTTGCGCTCGAGGAGGGACCGGTGGTCAGGACCGGCGCGACCGGACCAATCACCTCGGTCTACTTCCGAGACCCGGACAACAATCTCATCGAGGTTTCGACCTATGACGATCTCAGCGTGACCTGCGAGCGGGTCAGGTGATTCGAAGCGCATAGCGAGACTACAGAGCGGGCAGGGCGCGCCGGATCCACCCGGTTTGCATTAACTGCGATGCCCTAAGTGTGCGCCAAGCAGACAACGCACGTGATGGCCGCGTTGGCTGCGACCCGTCAGTGGCCGTGCCCGTGGCCGTGCGAATGACCGTGGCCGTTGGCCTGCCCGTTCTGGTCCTGCTTGGCCGGCGCCTCGACCACCGAACTGTCGGTGGTGAGAATCATCGCCGCGATCGAAGCGGCATGGGTCAGCGCGGCCTTGGTGACTTTGACCGGGTCGATAACGCCCGCGGCGGCCAAGTCGCCGAACTCGCCGGTCGCTGCGTTGTAGCCGTACCCGATCCCCAGTTCCAGGACTTTGTCGGCGGTTACCCGACCTTCGACGCCGGCGTTGTCGGCGATCTGCACCAGGGGGGCACGCAGGCTGCGAGCCACGATCGTGACGCCGGTGCGCTCATCGCCTTCTAGACCCAGGCCGTCCACCAGTACGGAGCCGGCGTGTACGAGGGCGCTACCGCCACCGGGCAGGACGCCTTCCTCGACGGCCGCCCGGGTGGCAGAGATGGCGTCCTCGATCCGGTGCTTCTTCTCCTTGAGCTCCACCTCGGTGGCCGCCCCGACCCGGATCACACCGATGCCGCCCGCCAGCTTGGCCAGCCGCTCCTGGAGCTTGTCGCGATCCCAGTCGGAATCGGTGTTCTCGATCTCGGTACGTAGTTGCGAGACCCGCGCCGCGATCTCGTCGGTGCTGCCGCCACCGTCCACGAGGGTGGTCGTGTCCTTGGTGATCGTGGCTCGGCGTACCGTGCCCAGCACCTCGGCACCGACCTCGCTGAGCTTGAGGCCGACCTCCGGGGCAATCACCTGTCCGCCGGTGACGACAGCCAGGTCCTGCATGAAGGCTTTGCGGCGGTCACCGAAGTACGGGGCCTTGACGGCCACGGCGACGAAGGTCTTGCGGACCGCGTTGACGACCAGGGTGGACAGCGCCTCGCCTTCGACGTCCTCGGCGACGACGAGCAGCGGCTTGCCGTCGGTCATCACTCTTTCCAGCAGCGGGAGCAGGTCGGTCAGCGCGCTGATCTTGGTGCTGTGCAAAAGCACGTACGGGTTGTCCAGGACGGCTTCCATAGCCGTAGCGTCGGTGACGAAGTACGGCGAGCTGTAGCCCTTGTCGAACTGCATGCCTTCGGTGATCTCGAGGCTGGTCTCCATGGTGTTCGATTCCTCGACGGTGATCACCCCGTCGGTCCCGACCTGCTCCATCGCCTCGGCGATCAGGTCGCCGATCTCGGAGTCCTGCGCGGAGATGGTCGCCACCTGGGCAATCTCGGTCCGTCCGTTGACCGGGGACGCGGCCTTGTCCAACGCCTCGTTCACGGCCGTCACAGCCGCGGCGATGCCACGCCCGAGGGCGGCCGGGTTGGCGCCGGCGGTGATGTTGCGCAGGCCGTGTCGTATGAGGGCCTGGGCCAGCACGGTGGCCGTCGTCGTACCGTCCCCGGCGACGTCGTTGGTCTTGGTCGCCACGCTCTTGGCCAGCTGGGCGCCGAGGTTCTCGAACGGGTCGGTCAGGTCCACCTCACGGGCGATGGTGACGCCGTCGTTGGTGATCGTCGGCGCCCCGAAGCTCTTGTCGATCACGACGTTTCGCCCGCCGGGGCCGAGGGTGACCTTGACCGCGCGGGCGAGCTGATCGACTCCCCGCTGCAGACCACTACGGGCGGCTTCGTCGAATCGGATCAGCTTCGGCATGGAGGTGGTGTCCCTTCGCAGATGAGTTGAGCGGCCAGGCGGAGCCCGGCGCGCTCCGTGGCTGGGGTAAGAGTTGAGCGGCCAGGCGGAGCCCGGCGCGCTCCGTGCCTGGGGTAAGAGTTGAGCACGGACCCGCCCCGATGCCGAGAGAGGCTTCGGGGCGGGGTCGAACGTGCTGGTCGTACGGATCGTGCTGGGATTTTCAGCAGGAACGGGTTACTTCTCGACAACCGCGAGCAGGTCGCGGGCCGACAGGACGAGGTAGTCCTCGCCGCCGTACTTGACCTCTGTGCCGCCGTACTTCGAGTAGATCACGGTGTCACCTTCGGATACGTCCATCGGGACGCGCTGGCCCTTGTCGTCGATCCGGCCGGGGCCGACAGCGATGACGGTGCCCTCCTGGGGCTTCTCCTTGGCGGTGTCCGGGATGACCAAGCCGGAGGCGGTTGTCGTCTCCGCCTCGTTCGCCTGGACAACGACACGGTCCTCGAGGGGCTTGATTCTGACCTTGGTAGCGGTCGTCACTTCTCTTGACCTCCCCCTTCTGGGGCGTAGTCGCGTAGTGCGCAGTTGACTTCTATGACAGGTAGTTCTGTGGTCTTTCGGTGGTGCGTGGTTCTGAATGCAATGGTTCGGCCCGACCGGCCTGTCGTCGCGGGTGCCAGGTACCGGTCGCTCCAGTTAGCACTCTAGTCCGGAGAGTGCCAACCAATCAACCTGGGGCCCTGCTGGAGGAGATGGTCAGGCCGGGACAGACACCCGGGTGACCGGCAACGACGAATCCGCACCCAGGTCCGCCGGCGAGGCCGGCACAGCGGCGTTCACCAGGAGTGACCCCAGCGCAGCCACCATCGCGCCGTTGTCGGTGCACAGGCCCGGACGAGGGACGCGCAGGAGCAGTCCGTTGGCTGCGGCGCGGGACTCCGCCAACGTACGAAGCCGGCTGTTTGCCGCCACTCCGCCGCCGAGGATCAGGTGCTGGACACCGGCCTCACGGCAGGCTCGTACGGCCTTGGCGGTGAGGACGTCGACCACAGCTTCCTGGAAGGACGCCGCGACGTCGGCCACCGGAACCGGCGCACCGTCGTGCTCCAGGCCTTCAACCCAGCGGGCGACTGCGCTCTTGAGACCCGAGAAGGAGAAGTCGTACGGAGCATCGCGTGGTCCGGTGAGGCCCCGCGGGAAGGCAATTGCCTCCGCAGACCCGGCGCGGGCCAGTCGGTCGATGTGCGGGCCTCCTGGGAAGGGCAGACCGAGGACCCGCGCGACCTTGTCGAAGGCCTCGCCGGCAGCGTCGTCGATGGTCGAACCCAACGACGTGATCGACCCGGTGATGTCGTCGACGCGGAGCAGCGAGGAGTGCCCGCCGGACACCAGCAACGCCACCGCGGGCTGGGGCAACGGCCCGTGTTCCAGGATGTCGACCGCGACGTGCGCGGCCAGGTGGTTGACGCCGTACAAGGGCTTGCCCAGGGCCAGCGCGTACGCCTTGGCGGCGGCCACCCCGACCAACAGTGCGCCGGTCAACCCCGGGCCGGCGGTGACGGCGATGGCGTCCACATCAGACGGTGTGACTCCTGCGTCGGTGCAGGCCCGATGGACGGTGGGCACCATCGCCTCGAGATGCGCGCGCGAGGCCACTTCGGGTACGACGCCACCGAACCGGGCGTGCTCCTCGACACTGGACGCGACCGCATCGGCCAGCAAGCGATGTCCGGACACGATCCCGACTCCGGTTTCGTCACAGGAGGTCTCGATCCCGAGAACCAGCGGGCCGCCGCGCAGTTGGTCAGCCACGCGACATCACCACCGCGTCGGCGCCACTGAACGGGTAGTAGTTCAGCCGTCGGCCGATCTCGGTGAAGCCGCGGCTGCGGTAGAGCTGTTGCGGCACTGGGTTGTCAGCCCTCACCTCGAGCAGCACCCGGTTGACTCTATGGTCTGCTTCGGCAAGCAGCGTGTCGAGCAGCAGCGCCCCGATACCGTTGCCCTGGAAGGTATTTCGTACACCGAGCGTCGCGATGTGTCCCTCGTAACGATCGGTGACGAGCCCGGCGTACCCGACAATCTGCTCCTCGGCCTCGGCCACCAGGTAGTAGCGGCTCTGCGGACGACTCAGCTCGTCCCGAAGCATCGCCTCGGTCCACATGTCCGGCGCGAAGAGCTCCTCCTCGATGAGCATGACCGTCGGGAGATCCGCGATGGTCAAGGGGCGCAGCAGAACTTTCTGCTGTGGCGCGACGCTGCTCATCGCGGTGTCACCAGCTTGCGGGCCGATGGCGGTCGCGCGTCGGGGCGCCGCAGGTACAGCGGCTCGAGCGGTCCCGGAAGTACACCGGCGGTCAGCCCGCGAGCCGCGAGCACCAGGCCCATCGGGTCCGGCTCTGCGGGCACGACTTCGGTTTCGAGCACCTCGGAAAAGGTGGAATCGCCGATCACCAACCCGTGACGGCGCCAATCCGGCCTGGCCACAACGTCGGCCGGCCGCTCGACATGTGGCCCGCTGATCCGGATCCCCGAGGCGTCGTAGGCGGCCCAGTAGCACTCCTTCCTGCGGGCGTCGGTCACGACAGCGAATCCCTGGGCGGGCACGATTGTCCCGTCGGGCACCGAGCCGGCGAGGGCTTTGTGCATGGTTGCGATGGCGTCGTGGGTGCACACCCCATACGCCGGTACGCCCAGGGCGTCGCCGAGAGCTGCCGCCGTGACCACCCC